>NZ_VCIW01000009.1 GCF_005765165.1 Paenibacillus antri
CCCTTGGGTATCTACCCCCTCATCGGTTCGAAAAGGAATACCATAAGCAACTCCAGGCTTCATAGACTTGTGTCCACTTTCTTGACAGAAGTCCAGCCCCTGCAATATAAGCGCGAATTTGCGCTTATACATGCTGTTGGGGACACGGATCAGCCGGTTAGGCAAATGCACTGTGTCTTGCTTCGCTTCAGCAACGCCTTCGTGCCGCTGCAAGCCGCGGAACGGCTGAACCCCGTGAAGCAGCGGCAAAAAAAGCCGCCGCAGCCTAGGAGCGAGACGCCCCCGGCAGCAACGGCCAGCTCATGCATTACCCGATCTCCACGCCGTCGCGGTAGACGCGGACGATGTCCAGCTCCGGCGTCAGCAGCACAAGGTCGGCGGCCGCGCCCGCGCGGATCGCGCCGAGCTCGTTCCCGAGCCCGAGCTGCTTCGCCGCGTTGGCGCTCGCGAGGCGGCTCGCCTCCGGCACGGACAAGCCGATGCGCTGAACGACGAAGCGGAACGCTTCGATCATCGTCAGCGTGCTGCCGGCGAGGCTGTCGCCGTGCGTCAACCGCGCCACGCCGCCGCGAACGGTGACGTCGAGCCCGCCGAGCGAATACTGGCCGTCCCCGAGGCCCGCCGCCGCCATCGCGTCGGTGATCAAGACGAGGTTGCCGGCCGTCTTCGTCTGCGTCAGCAGCTTCACGGCGGCCGGGTGGACGTGCACGCCGTCCGCGATCACCTCGGCGACGATGCGAGCGTCGGTCAAGACGGCGCCGACGACGCCCGGATTCCGATGATGCAGCGGCGTCATGGCGTTGAACGTATGCACGGCCTGGTTCAGCCCGGCGTCGACGGCGTCGACGAGCTGGTCGTACGTCGCGTCCGTATGGCCCGCCGCGGCGATGATGCCGAGCTTCCGCAGCTCGCGGATCAGGCCGATCGCGCCTTCCGTCTCCGGCGCGAGCGTCAGCTGCTTCACGAGCCCCGGATAGGCGGTCGCCCAATCCTGCAGCCAGTCCGCGTTCGGCGGGACGATGCGGGCGGGATTTTGCGCGCCGGGCCACTTCGGGCTAATGAACGGGCCCTCGAGGTGGACGCCGAGCAACCGCGCCCCGCGCGAAGACGCCGCGTCGCGATACGCGGCGGTCGCCTGCAGCACGGCGTCGATGTCCGGCTTCGTCGCCGTGACCGTCGTCGCCAGCATCGTCGTCGTGCCGTGCCGGCCGTGGAAGCCGGTGATCGTCTCGTAGGATTCTATTGTTGCGTCCATGAAGTCGCCGCCGAACCCGCCGTGACAATGCAGGTCGATAAAGCCGGGGACGACCCAACCGCCTTGCAGGTCGACGTCGACGGCGCCGGCGCCGGCGGAAGACGCGGATACCTCGACGATGCGTCCGGCGTCGATGCGGACGGTGCCATTTTCCAAGATGCCTTCTTCAGTAACGATATGTCCGCGAACCAAGGTCATCGGAAATGCCTCCCCGCTTCGGCGTCGAGCAGCACCACGAGATGCGGATGGGTTTGCAGCAAGCTCGCCGGGCATTCCGTCGTAATCTCGCCCGTCAGCGCGCGGTGCACGATGTCGGCTTTGTCCGCGCCCTTCACGACGAGCAGAATCGTCTTCGCCTTCAGAATCGTGCCGACGCCCATCGTAATGGCGTGCGTAGGCACGCGTTCCGGCGTTTCGAAGAAGCGGGCGTTCGCGTCCCGCGTCTGATCGCTGAGCTTCACGACGTGGGTGCCGCGGATGAGCGAATGGTCCGGCTCGTTAAAGCCGATGTGCCCGTTATGGCCGAGACCGAGCAGCTGCAGATCGATCTGTCCGTACGATTCGAGCAGCGCGTCGTACCGCTTGCACTCCGCCTCCGGGTCCGCCGCGGTTCCGCTTGGGATATGCGTGCGCTCCGGGGACGCGTCGATATGATCGAAGAGATGCTCTTTCATATAGTACGCGTAGCTTTGCGGATCGGAGGCCGGCAGCCCGACGTACTCGTCCAGGTTGAACGTCGTCGCCTGCTTGTAGCTGACCATGTTTTTGCGGAACGTGCGGATCATTTCCTTGTAGATGCCGATCGGCGTGCTGCCGGTGGCGAGGCCGAGGACGGCGTTCGGCTTCGTCTGGACGAGTCCGGTAATGATACCGGCGCCGGCTTCGTTCAGTTCGGCGTCCGTCGGGAACGTGAGGATGTTCATTTGCGAGCTACCTACCTTTCGTTTTCCGAAAATGCTTTACATTCACGTACGTCTGCTCCAACTTCGGCACGTACGCGTCGAAGCGCGAGCTGACGAGTCCGATGAACAAAATGTCGATGACGTGCAGCTGCGCGATGCGCGAAGCCATGTCGCCGCGCCGCATGCCTTCCTCGAGGGAGGAGGCGAACAACGCGATGTCCGCCGCATCGGCGAGCGGATTCGCGCCGTACTTCGTCAGCGAGATCGTCGTCGCGCCTTGGGCTTTCGCGCAGACGAGCGCGTCCAGCGTCTCCTGCGTCGCGCCCGAATACGAGATGGCCAGCGCGACGTCGCCCGGCCCCAAGTTGGAAGCGGATGTGATCTGAAGGTGCGGGTCGGAGAAGGCGTTCGCTTCTTTCCCGATCCGGATCAGCTTCTGATAGGCGTCCTGCGCGACGATGCCGGATGTGGCGACGCCGTACAGATCGATGCGCCGAGCCCGGTCGAGCGCCGCGACGGCCGCTTCCAGCGCGCCGAAATCGAGCAGACGCGTCGTGTCCGCGATCGAGCGGAGGTGATTGGCCTCCATCGCGGCGACGATGCGCTGCAGCGAATTGCCGGCGACGATGTCTTGGTACGTCGGCTGCTGCTCGGAAGGGGCCGCGAGCTCCTCGGCGAGCTTCAGCTTGAAGTCGGGGAAGCCGTCGAACCGCATCGACTTGCAGAAGCGCGTGATCGTCGCCGTGCTGGCCCCCGCGCGCTCGGCCAATTCGGTAATGCCCGAACGCGTCGCTTCCTGCGGATGCTCGAGAATGTATTCGGCGAGGGCGCGTTCCTTCGGGTGAAGGGAAGACAGCCGCTCGCGGATGGCGTAGAGTATGTTGGACATCGGCACGCCTCCGGTGTGGGTTCATGAAAATAATTTAATCCATTATCGGGAAATGACGAAAATAATTTTCCTTCTTTATTATCATATTCTAGGATTTCCATCGGCGCAAGAGGAACATGCCGGAACGAAACAAAAAACCGCGGCGTCCGAATCGTTCGGTCGTCGCGGTCGTCGGCGTTGCGCGTTCGATCTCAGGCGTCGGATTTCGCGTGCGAAACCGGGCAGCCCTTGCAATAGTTCCCGTCCGGCAGATGATACCGGAGACAGCATTTGCGCCGGATCGGCTTCCCGGTCCAGGCGAACGGATTGAAGCACTGAAGCTCGCCGTACAGCTCGGGCGGAGCTTCTCTCTGAATGTAGAGATAGTCGTCCTCGAGTCGCTCGCGAAGCGCTTCGTCCTCGGCTTCCGTAATCCACAGTCGGTAGAAGTGGTTCAGGTACATCGAACCGTTCTCCCAGAGCAGGTCTTCGCGGACGCCGGTTTGCGCGTGGAGACTCTTGAAGACGAGGTTCCAATTGTGCGCGAACAAGCGAATGACCGTCAGCTCCCGCAGCGATTCCCGAGAAGCGTCATCCGTCACTCGGGCGGTGCGCCCGCCGCACAAGACGGCGAACGGCGGCTCCCCGGGGAACAGGACGGCGATATCCCGGAGCGAGGCGGAACGCGCGATGCCGAGCACGCTGAATTCGTATAAGACGGATATGAGAGAACGGCAGTACCACTTCGTGAACTGCGACGCGGCGACCGTCGGCTTATCGGTGCCGAGCATGCCGGCGACGCGGTCCACGAGCGACTTCACCTGCTCCGGAGAGGCGAGCATCGGACCGGGCAGCCGGTCCGAGACGCCTTCCGGCTCTTCGGTGTAGAAGCCGAGCTGCCGCTGCACCGTCAATCGGGTATCAACGGACATAGGCGGTCTCCTTTTCCTTCTCGGGCGTCGGGTTCGGATCGGAGGTAACGGCCGACGCGTCGCCTCGCGGCGGCTGCGGCGGCTGCGACGGCGCCCGCGAGCCGAGCGGGATGCAGAGCGGCGAGCCGTATACCGGATCCGCGATCATGCGGCAGTCCATCTCGAACACATCGCGGACGAGCGTCTCGTTAACGACCTTCTCCGGCGGCCCTTCGGCGTACACGCCTCCGCCCGCGACCGCCACGATGTGGTGCGCGTATCGACAGGCGAGGTTCAGATCGTGCAGCACCATCACGATCGTGCGGCGCTCCCGCTCGTTGAGGGCGGCGAGCAGCTCCAACACTTCGATCTGGTGCGTCATATCGAGGTACGTCGTCGGCTCGTCGAGCAGGATCGTCTCGGTTTGCTGCGCGAGCGTCATGGCGATCCAGGCGCGCTGACGCTGACCGCCGGACAAGGCGTCTACGGGGCGGTCGGCGAACGGCGTCATGCCGGTCGCTTGGAGCGCCTCTCGGACGACCGTCTCGTCGTCCCGCGTCCATTGCTTCAGCCACGTCTGATGCGGGTACCGCCCTTGCTTGACGAGCTGCAGCACGGTGAGGCCTTCCGGCGCGACGGGGCCTTGCGGCAGGATCGCGAGCTTCTTCGCGACGTCCTTCGTCGGCGAACCGTAGATGTCCTTGCCGTCCAACAGGACGGCGCCCCCGGCAGGCTTCATCAGCCGCGCGATCGACCGCAGCAGCGTCGACTTGCCGCAGCCGTTCTTGCCGATCAGGACGGTAATCTTGGCTTTCGGGATCAAGAGGTCGAGACGATCGATAATCGGCGCGCCGCCGTATGCCAGCGTCAGCCCCTTCGCTTCCATGGCCGTCATTTGCCCTTCCTCCTTAAGAGTAGATATACGAAAAAGGGAGCCCCTACCGCCGCCGTAAACACGCCGGCAGGAATGTCGTTCGGCGGGAACGCGGTCCGGCCGAGCGTATCGGCGATCAGCAGCAGCATGGCGCCGATGCACGCCGATACCGGCAGGACGGCGCCGAACGCCGGGCCGACGAGCCTGCGGGCCATGTGCGGCGCCATCAGGCCGATGAAGCCGATCGCGCCGACTTGGGATACCGCGGCGCCGGCGAGCGCGGCGCTGATCGCGATGAGCGCCGAGCGCTCGCGGGATACCCGGCTGCCGACGCTGGCGGCGACGTCCTCGCCGAGCTCGTGCACGTTCGCCTTGCGGGAGAGCATCCATGCGACGAGGCCGAAGCCGGCCGCCCACGGGAGCAGCGCCCCGACATTGTTCCAAGAGCTGCCGTATACGCTCCCGGTCAGCCAGGTGAACGCCTGCGTCGCCAAATACGTCGGGCTCAGAATGATCATGAACGAAGAGAGCGACCCCGCGGCGGTCTGCAGCGCCACGCCGATCAAGACGAGACGCAGCGGCGAGACGCCGCCCTTCCACGCGAGCGCGAACAACAGCGCGGCGACGGCGACGGCGCCGCCGATCGCGGAGAGCGACAGGCCGGTCAGGCCGATCGCGCCGCCGGTCAGGACGAGGCTCGCGACGCCCGCCGCGGCCGCCCCGCCCGTGACGCCGATCATATCCGGCGAGGCGAGCGGGTTGCGGGACACGCTTTGGAGCAGCGCGCCCGAAGCCGCGAGGCAGGCGCCGGCCAAGACGGACATGGCGGCGCGGGGAAGACGGAACGAATACAGCACCGTCCGCGTCGCGTCGTCGCCGAAGCCGAACGCGCCGCGAAGCACTTCGACCGGCGAAATCCATAAGCTTCCGACGCCGGCGCTGACGCAGACGAGCGCGACGAGCGCGATCGTCAGGACGACCGTCCAGAAGACGGCGCGGCGTTCGATCAAATACGAGAACAAGCGCGTGCGAACCGCGTAACGATTACTTCGCATGAACGTCCCTCCTTGCCACCCATACGAAGAACGGGACGCCGATCAGCGCGGTGACGACGCCGACGGGCAATTCGTTCGGCATCGCGACGAATCGGGCGATTACGTCCGCGCCGAGCAGCAGGACGCTCCCGAGCAGGGCGCTGTACGGCAGCAGCCACCGGTGATCGCGGCCGGCGACGAACCGGGCGATATGCGGCACGACGATGCCGACGAAGGCGATCGGTCCCGCCACGGCGACCGACGAGCCCGCGAGGAGGACGACGGCCGCGGCGGCGCCGAGCTTCACCGCGCCGACGCGTTGACCGAGACCGCGCGCGACGTCTTCGCCGAGCGCCAGCGTATTGAGCGGCGCCGCGAGCGCGAAGCAGACGATCGCGCCGATCGCGAGGAACGGCAGCACCGGGAGCAGCATCGGCATCTCGCGGCCCGCGACGGAGCCGACGAGCCAGAAGATGATCTGATCGAACGATCTTCCGTTCACCAGCATAATGCCTTGCGTGATCGAAGACGCGAAGGCGGTCACCGCGGCGCCGGCGAGCGTAATGTTGACCGGCGAACCGCCGCCGCGGCCGACCGAGCCGAGTCCGTAAGCGGCTCCGGCCGCGAGCGCGGCGCCGAGGAACGCGGCCCAGATGAACTGCGACTGCGAATCGATGCTGAGAACGGAGATCGCGACGATAATGCAGAGCGCCGCGCCGCTGTTGACGCCGAAGATGCTCGGCGACGCGAGCGGGTTGCGCGTGACCGTCTGCATGATCGCCCCGGAGACGGCGAGCGCCGCGCCGACCGCCGCCGCGACGAGCGTCCGCGGCAGCCGGGTATTGCGCACGATCAAGTGATCGGCCGACGTGCCGTCGAAGGCGGCGAAAGCTTGCCAGACCGTATATAAGTCGATGCTTCGGCTGCCGTACGCGATCGACAGAAAGCCGAAGCCGCACAGCAGAACAACGCAGGCGAGAAGTCCGAACGGTTTCTTCATGTGTGATTGAAATCCTTATGAGGTAGGATAAGTTACTTACCCATTGTATGAGAACTGTTCTCACCTGTCAATGAAGATGAGAATCGTTTTCAAAAAATACCTTGACAGGTTGCCGCTTCGTTTGTATAGTGAGGTTTGTCATCTTGCTGAGAATCATTATCAGACACCTATGGGGAGTGGAATTTACTTATGAAAAAGCTGTCGAACATAGCGCTTACGTCGATCGCGTTGTTGGCATTGGCCTTCGGGTTGGCCGCCTGCGGCGGAACGGACTCGCAGCAACCTGCTGCGGAGACGTCCGATTCGACCGAAGCGGCGAACGATAACGGGGCGGCGACGTCCGAGGCGGCGCCGGAAGCGGAGCCGGCCACGCGCAGCTTTACGCACGCGATGGGGACGACGGACGTCCCGACGAATCCGCAGCGCGTCGTCATCCTGACGAACGAAGGCACGGAAGCGCTGCTCGCGCTCGGCGTCACGCCGGTCGGCGCGGCGAAGTCGTGGCTCGGCGATCCGTGGTACGACCACATTAAGGATCAGATGAAGGACGTCGTGAACGTCGGGGAAGAAAGCCAGCCGAACCTGGAGCTCATCATCGGCTTGAAGCCGGACCTCATTATCGGCAACAAGATGCGTAACGAAGAAATCTACGACGAGCTGAGCGCAATCGCGCCGACGGTGTTCGCGGAGACGCTTCGCGGCGATTGGCAAGTCAACTTCAAGATGTACGCCGACGTTCTCGGCAAGACGGCCGAAGGCGAGAAGGTTATGGGCGATTACGAGGCGCGCATCGCGGACCTGAAGACGAAGCTCGGCGACAAGCTGTCGACGCAAGTGTCGATCGTGCGCTTCATGGCGAACGATACGCGGATTTATTGGAAGGATACGTTCTCGGGCGTCATTCTGAGCCAGATCGGCTTGGCGCGTCCGCCGGCGCAGGATATCGACGATTTCGCGGCTCGCGGCGTAACGAAGGAGCGGATCGAGGAGATGGACGGCGACATCCTGTTCTACTTCTCTTACGAGCTCGGCGACGGCGGCGCGACGGCCGTCGAGGATAGTTGGTTGAAAGACCCGTTGTGGCAGACGCTCGACGTCGTGAAAGCGGGCAAGGCGTACAAGGTAAGCGACGCGATCTGGAATACGGCCGGCGGCGTCATCGCGGCGAATCTGATGATCGACGATCTGTATACGTATTTCGAAGTGAAATAAAACAATACGAACGCAAGAAGCGAGCCGGGGAGGGATCCTCGGCTCGCTTCTTTGCGTCGAGCGCCGCCGCGGACGGTTAGCGTCAACGAAATTGGAAATCCTATGCATCATCCGATACGAACGGGAAGGGGAATCCGCACCATGCCGTCCGTCGATCTGCCGTCCGCGGCGCTGCTGGTCTTAGCCGCGCTCGGCATTCTCGGCAACAATTCCACCGTCGCCATCGCCGTCGTCGCGCTGCTCCTGCTTCGCGTCACAAAGCTGCATCAGGTATTCCCGTGGCTGGAGAACTACGGTCTTACCGCCGGCGTCGTCATCTTAACCATCGGCATTCTGGCCCCGATCGCCAGCGGGAGCCTCGACCATCGCGCGGCGGTTGCGTCGCTCCTGCGGTGGCAGTCGCTGGCCGCGGTCGCCGTCGGCTTGTTAGTCGCCTATCTCGGCGGCCGAGGCGTGACGCTCATGTCGCAGCAGCCCGCGGTCGTGACGGGGCTGCTGCTGGGGACGATTCTGGGGGTCGCCCTGTTCCGAGGGGTCCCCGTCGGGCCGCTCATCGCCGCAGGTATCCTCTCGGTGCTGCTCGGCGCGAAATAACCCTCGCGCGCTTATTAGAACGCGAAACTGAGCTGCTCCGGCAGCGGCTTCGCAGGCGCCGGAGCCGCGGCCGAGGGCCGAAGGACGGGAGCCGGCTCGGGAAGGCCGTGCCGAGCCGATACGGCTTCGATGCGCCGCTTCATCTTGTCGGCATACGACCGTTCGACGTAGGCGTTCCGATATAACCGAGCGTAAGGCTGGATCAGCTCCGGGAAATGCATCTCGAGCGTATGGTAATACCACATCTTTACGTCGGGGGACAGCCGCAGCAGCGACGTCATCGCGAAGCCGGCGCCCTGCGCCTTCGACTCGGCGAAGAGCGCGTCGAGCGTCTCTTCGCCGTCGGTGAGCAGCGGCAGAATCGGGGCGACGAAGATGCCGACGGGGAAGCCTGCGTTCGCGAGCGCCCGGACCGCGCGCATTCGCCCGGCCGGATGGGGCGAGGCCGGCTCCAGCTTCCTGGCGATCGCTGCGTCTAACGTGTTGACGCTAATGTTGATCGACGTGACGTCGACGTCGCGCAGCACGTCCAGATCCCGCAGGACGAGCGGCGACCGGGTCGTGACGGACGTCGGGACGCGGTAGCGCGCCAGCACCTGCAGGCAGCGGCGCGTCTGCCGCGCCTTCGCCTCGATCGGCTGGTACGGGTCCGTCGCCGTGCCGACGGCGACGGGACCGATGCGGGGGCCGACGTCGGTGTCGCGCAGGCCGTGCCTGCGCCCGAACGTGCGGAGTTGGGATTCCAACGCTTCGGCGGCGTTCTCCTTAATAAATATATGATGCTGAAACTCGTCGGTAGCTTCCTTGCCGAGGAATGTCTGGAAGGCGCGCGCGTAACAGAAGCTGCAGCCGTGCGCGCAGCCGCGGTAGGGGTTGAGCGACCAGTCGAACGGCATGCGTTCGACCTTCACGCGGTTCAGGACGAGCTTGGCGGTAACGGATTCGAATTGTTTGGTCGTCATACGATACGCTCCTGATTCTATAGGAACTTGTGTTCGTAGTTGAAGTATACCACAGTCGTTTCGCGAATGCGAACACAGGTTTGCATGAAAACGGTGCAACCCTGCATCGCCTTGGTGCGTCTAATCGATATGGAAGCCGGTGGAAAGAGGTGGAGGGATGTCATACAAGCTTATTGGGATGCTGCTCGCGGTCGGCGCGATCGCCGCGGGCTGCATGGCGGCGCCCGGAGAGCGGCCGATATTGCCGGCGAAGGCGCAGATCGAGTCCGCGCAGGAGTCGAATCCCGAGAGGAAGCCCGATCCCGCGGAAGCGAGCTATGCGGACGAAAGCAAATACGTCGGCGAAGAGTTGAAGCTGATCCAGACGATTAACCGGTCCGTCCGATTTCAAAACGAAGGGGACCAAGACGGCTATATGAGCTTGCTCGCGGAAAACAGCAATATGGGCTTTCCGGCCAGCAAGGTGCGGAAGATCGAAGTCGTCGGCATTCGCCTGCATACGCCTAAGGAATTGTCCGCGATCGTAACGACGAGAACGTGGCTGGAAGGGGACGGGGACATCTATTCGGACGGGTTTTACTTGCTTAGCAAGGAAGAAGAGGAATGGAGGATCGTCGATAAAGATTAAATCGATACGAGGCGCGGAACATGAAGAAATCCCCCGGAGGCCAAGCCCCCGGGGGATTTCTTTCTATTATTCCGTAGCGACCGATTGATCGGCTTGCATCGTGACCGGCGAAATCCGGACGAAGTGCGCGTCGACATTCTCGAGCATCGAAGCGATCTTCGCCGCGGTTTCCGCTTGGCCGGATTTCTCCAGCTCGGAGCGGTAGATACCGAGCAGCTCCTTCAGGTCGGCGCGGCTCTTGTCGCCCAGCGCCGTGATGCTGACCTTCGCGCCCTTGGCGACGCGGCGCTTGATCGCCGCTTCGTCGAGGCCAAGCTCCGGCTGCAGACGCTGGTAGATGACGCCGCCCGTCATGCCGGCGCAAATCCAAGGTCCCGGATCGCCCATGACGACGGCGCGCCCGTTCGTCATGTATTCGAACGCGAAGCCCTTCAGGTTCGCGCGGCCGGCCATGTTGCCGATGTCGTCGCGGATCGGACCTACGATCTCGCCGCCGAAGATGACGTCGGCGCCCGAGAGACGGATGCAGGCGCGGGAGTCCGCGTTGCCCTGAACGATGAAGGTACCTTTCTGCGCGCCGTAGGCGAACGACTTGCCGACGGAACCGTTGATGAACGCCTTATGCTTGCTCGGCGCCTTGAGAATCGCGATCTTGCCGCCGAACGCCATCTTCGCTACGCCGTCTTCCGCGCCGCCGTGAACCGTAATGTCCACGCCGCGGGCGTTGAACGCGCCGAGACCGTTCCCCGGCACGGAGCCGTCCGTCAGCTCGAGCGAGATGCCCGGAAGCTGGTCGTAGCTGCCGTCGAACCGGTCGCGGACGCGGTTCGAGGAGAAGCGCGAGCCGATGATGCGCGTCTCTGCGCTGATCTTGCTCCAACGCTTCGCGATCGGCGATTCGAAGCTAAGCGCGCTCGGATACATCGCCGCTTCCGCGCCTACGGCCGCGAGCACCGGCTCGGCGGAAGCCGCAGCGGCTTCTTGCGCCGCCGGAGCGATGAATTGCAGCGGAGCCGGACGAAGGATCGCCGACAGGTCGATCTTCTCGAGCGCGTTCACCTGCTGCAGCAAGTCGGAACGACCGACGAGATCTTGCGCGTTCTTGTAGCCGAGCGCCGCGACGATGTCGCGGACTTCTTCGCCGATGCCCGAGAACAAGCGAACCAAGGCGTCGACCGCGTTGTCGTATACGCGGGGAACGAAGCGGCGGAGACCTTTCTCTTCGGCTTCTTCCATCGAGTCGATCTGCGTCGCGATGCCGACGTGGCACGTGTCGAGGTGACAGCCGCGGCACGTCGTGCAGCCGATCGCTTGCATCGAGATGGAGCCGAAGCCGCAGCGGTTCGCGCCGAGCATCATCATCTTCACGACGTCCGCGCCGGACTTCAGACCGCCGTCGGACCACAGCTCGACGCGGTGGCGAAGACCCGCTTCGATCAACGCGACGTGCGCGAGCTTCGTGCCGATCTCCGTCGGCAGGCCGACGTGCTGCAGCGAGTGCATGCGCGCCGCGCCGGTGCCGCCGTCGAAGCCGGACAGCGTGATGACGTCCGCGCCGGCCTTGGCGACGCCGACCGCGATCGTGCCGATGCCCGGAACGACCGGTACCTTCACGATGATTTTCGCGTTGTGGTTGCTAGCTTCCTTCAACTCGCTGATGATTTGCGCGAGATCCTCGATCGAGTAGATGTCATGGTTGTTCGAAGGCGAGATCAGGTCGGAGCCGATCGTCGCGTTCCGCGCGGCAGCGATCTTCGCCGTAACCTTGGAGCCCGGCAGGTGACCGCCTTCGCCCGGCTTCGCGCCTTGGCCGATCTTAATCTCGAGGAACGCCACCGCGTTCGCGAGCTCGACGTTGACGCCGAAGCGGCCGGAAGCGACCTGCGCGCCGCGCGTCCGCTTATAGCGGCCGAGCATATCCTTGATTTCGCCGCCTTCGCCGTTCATCGTCACCATGTTCAGACGTTCGCCGGCTTCCGCGTAGGCGCGGAACGCCGTCTCGTTCTGAGAGCCGAACGACATGGAAGAGATAAGCATCGGCAGATCGTGGTCGCCTACGCCGATGTTAACGTCCTTCGGATCGAGCGGCTTGCGGCCGTCCGACAACGCCTTCTCGTAATCGAAGTCCGCGACGTGGCGAATGCTGATCGGATTTTTCGCTTCTTCTTCGCGCAGCTTGTCGCGGTAATCCGAGTAAGGAGCCGCGCCGGAAGCCGCGTCGCCGAGCGCTTTCCACATCCGTTGGAAGAAGCGGAAGTTCTTGCCCGCCTTGGCCTTCGGATTGTTGTTATAGTCCTCGTAACGAGCGATCGCGTCCGCTTCGAGCTGCGCGAAGCCCGTGCCCGCGTTTTCGCTGCCGAGGTAGTTGACGATATCGAGCACTTCCGCGACTTCCGGGTGGAGGCCGATCGACGAGAAGAATCGCGTATACCCGCGAAGCTCGTGCGTACCGATCGTGGAGATGACCTTCTCGAGACCCTTCTGAAGCGTAGTGAACACCTTCTGAGCCGCCGCCGCGCCTTCCTTCGCCGCCGCCGTCGAGAACAACACGTACGGGGAAATCAGGTCCGCGCCGAGACCGCAAGCGACCGCGATGTCGTGCAGGTTGCGGACCGAAGCGGAGCGAAGCGCGATCGCCGCTTGACGGCGCAGGTTGTCGCCTTGGCCGAGCTTTACGGACTTCAGCGCGATGTCTACGCGGGAAACCGCGAGATGCGCGTCGATCCAAAGACGGTCGTTGCTGTTCGCTTCGCCGTCGTCGAGCAAGAGCAGGCTGGCGCCGCCGCGAACCGCGGCGATCGCGTCGTCCGCGAGCTTGTCGAGCGCGGCCTTGAGCGATTCTCCGCGGCCGAACGTCAGCGACAACGTCGCGACGGAGCCGGCTTGGGACGCTTCGAACGCGGCAACGAGCGATTCGAGCGACGGCTGGCCGACCGCTTCCAGGCTGCCGACGCCGTTGGAGCCTTCGAGCACGAGCGGAGCCGGCAGCTCGACGCGCAGGCGGCCGTCCGGCTCGCCGTAGATCGTCGGACGAGGGCCGACGACGACGCGGGTGGAGAAGTGCTCCTGCTCGCGATCGCGGTCGATCGCCGGGTTCGTGACGACGGCGACGCTCTCTTTAATGAAGTCTGCAACATTTTGCCGTTCCCAGTTCAGCGCCGCGAGCGGGCCGTCATAGCCGAGTGAGCGGATCGGCTCCGCGCCGGTTTCCGACATCGCTTCGACCATCTGGATGCCCTCGCGATCCCAGCCTGCAGCCGCATACAGCGCATCCGTCACTTGGACGTCCGCGTTCGGAGCCGCAGCAGGGAATTCGTTCTGATAGAACAATTGGCCGCGAAGTCCCGCGAAGTCGACGCGCTGCTTCGCGCGCTCGAGTACGGTCGTCTGAAGCTCTTCGTACGGAATGACTTGCACGTGTTCGCCGCGCGTCAGGACGACGCCGATCTTCTCGCCCGGGGCGATCGGCTTCGGGTCCGCGACCATCTCGCCGACCGTGATAACGCCTTGCTCGGAGGAGAAATAAAGCGATGTTTCGCTTTCGACCATCCACAGCGGGCGAAGGCCGAGAGCGTCTACGCTGAATACGCACTCGTTATCGTAACGGGATACGATGGCGGCCGGACCTTGCGCGTAATGACCCCAAATTTGGCGATAATAAACGTAAAGATCTTGCAGCTCGGGACGGAACGACTTCATCTCGTTATGAATCGGAGGGAAGACAAGCTCCATAGCCTCGAAGTGCGAGAAGCCGTGACGGTGAATGAACGTCTCGATCGTCCGGTTCATATCTTGAGAGTCCGAGCCGCCGTCGACGAGCGGAACGCCGATCATGTCGGCTTCGTAGCGCATCTTCTTTACGGTGTTGATCTCTCCGTTATGACCGAGCAAGGAGAACGGCTGCACGCGGAAGAAGCTCGACAACGTGTTCGTGGAATAGCGGTTGTGACCGATCGTCACCTGAGCGGCGAAGAGCGGGTCTTGCGTGTCTTTGAAATATTTCGGCAAAATGCTTGCGGAGCCCATGACCTTATAAGCGGCCGTTACGTTGCTGAGCGACGCGACATG
Organism: Paenibacillus antri; assembly: GCF_005765165.1. Classification (NCBI taxonomy): domain Bacteria; kingdom Bacillati; phylum Bacillota; class Bacilli; order Caryophanales; family Paenibacillaceae; genus Paenibacillus; species Paenibacillus antri. The sequence goes on from NZ_VCIW01000009.1 coordinate 14,309, forward strand.
AACATTGTATTTGCTTTCGATTTCGACGTGCAGCTCGAACAGATGGTCGGCGACGTTGACGCCGTCCTTCTCGGTAATCGCGGCGACTTGCCAGAACGTCGGCTCGTCGTTGCGGCCGTTCGGGCCGAGCACGGCGCCGTTCGTTTCGTTTTCCTGTTCCAAGACGATCTTCACGCCGTACTTCGCGAACAGGTCGCGCATGCCGTTCTGCATGTCGCTTGCCGAGATGTCGAGCTTCCGAGGCACGAAAATATGCGCGACGGAGAAGCGGTCGTCGAACGCGAGCTGGCCGTCCAGGCCGGCTTTCTCGAGCTTGCTCTGCCACAGGGCGCGCGGAATGTCCGTGAGAATGCCGCAGCCGTCGCCTTCCCCGTCGATAAAACCGGAGCGGTGCTCCATCTTTACGAGGGCGTCGATCGTCTTCTGAATGTTGTCGCGGGACGGATGTCCGTTCTTCTCGATGATGCAGATGACGCCGCAGCTGTCGTGCTCTTCGAGCAGCAGTCCTTCAAACAATCCTTCGTTCTTCATAGCTTGGTTCATGCGTGCGGTCAGTATTCTGACCCTCACCTCCTAAGGAATTGGGTTCGGGCATGCATAATTATGCAACTGCGCTGAATAAAAAGCGCTCATCCATCGCGGCATAAAGTCGACGATACAAAGGGGGAATAACGTGAAACGTAGTACGAAACGCGCGGCAAATCATCGCAAACCTCACACGGTATGACAGGTTAGACCGCGTCCGTGCTAGAGGCTGAAAAGTAGATATAGAATAACATGAAATGTTACACCCGACAATAAAGAAAAGGACGAATAAAAGACTGAAAGCGTTTTATAATGTATAATAATATTTATAACGGTGAATAATCATATTTTTTGAACAATGGATAATTGTTGCGCACGGGCGATATCCTCTCCTCTTTTTTATACCATTCGCGCGCGAGAATATCAGCAAGCAGATTCAGACAATAACGCCCCGGCGACCAAGAGGTCCCGGGGCGAGCCGATTTATTTCAACTTGGAAAATGCTCTCTCCGCCGCGGCGATCGTCGCCGCGACGTCTTCTTCGGCATGGGCGGTCGTGAGAAACCACGCCTCGTACTTGGAGGGCGCGAGCAGCACGCCCTCGTCCAGCATGAGCTTGAAGAAGCGGCCGAACGTCTCGCCGTCCGCGTCCTGCGCCTCGTCGTAGTTCGTGACGGGGTGGCCGCAGAAGTGCGTGGACAGCGCACCGCGCACCCGGTTGATCGTCAGCGGCACGCCGTGCGCGTTCGCCGCGGCTTGCAGTCCGTCTTGCAGCTTGCGGCCGAGCGCGTCGAGTCGTTCGTACGTGCCGGGACGGGCGAGCTCGACGACGCAAGCGAGGCCCGCCGAGACGCTCATCGGGTTGCCGGCGTGGGTGCCCGCCTGGTACGCGGGACCGAGCGGCGCGACCTGCGCCATAATGTCCTCGCGTCCGCCGTAAGCGCCGATAGGAAGGCCGCCGCCGATAATTTTGCCGAGGGCGGTGAGGTCCGGCTCGATGGCGGCGGCGTCGGTCGCGCCGGCGCCTTCGAGGAACGTCGACGCGGCGCCCCAGTGAAAGCGGAACGCGGTAATGACTTCGTCGTAGATGACGAGCGCGCCAACGTCGTGCGCCAACCGGCGGACGCCTTCGAGGAAGCCGGGCGCCGGCGCCACGATGCCGAAGTTGCCGACGATCGGCTCCACGAGCACGGCCGCCGTTTCGGCGCCCCAGCGTTCGAGCGCTTGCCTCAGGCCGTCGAGGTCGTTGAACGGCACCGTGATCACCTCGGATGCGACGCCTTGCGGCACGCCGGCGCTGTCCGGCACGCCGAGCGTCGACGGGCCGGAACCGGCGGCGACGAGCACAAGGTCGGAGTGGCCGTGATAGCAGCCTGCGAACTTGATGATCTTCGTGCGGCCCGTGTACGCGCGCGCCACTCGGATCGTCGTCATGACGGCCTCCGTCCCCGAGTTCGTAAAGCGCACCTTATTTAATGAAGGAATCGCTTTCTTCAGCTGCTTGGCGAACTCGATTTCGAGCTCGGTCGGCGTGCCGTAGAGGGCGCCGTTCAGCGCCGCTTTGTGAATCGCCTCGGTGACGGCCGGGTGGTTGTGGCCGAGAATGATCGGCCCGTACGCGGCCAGGTAGTCGATGTAGCGATTGTCGTCTGCGTCCCAGAAGTAGGCGCCTTGGCCGCGCTTCATAAAGACGGGAGCCCCCCCGCCGACCGCCTTGAACGAGCGCGAAGGACTGTTTACGCCCCCGACGATATGTTGTAACGCTTCATTATATAGCGCTTCGGATTTGGATCGGTTCATGAGGCTTGCACACCTTTCTGATATGTATGATTCCTGTAAGGGAACCGGCATATACAAATTCAAGGTGTTCCTAGCCTGTTCCTCCTAGAAACCTGTACTTTTTTCGGAGATGGCTTGTATGGTTGTTACCGTTCAAGAGCTGAATTTAGATTTGAACAATCACGTTACCTTTTTTACGTTCGGTCTCTACATATCTGTGGGCATCCGGCAGGCGCTCCAGCGGATACCGATGATCGATCACGGCGTTCAGCGTTCCATTTCTTGCGAGCTCTACGAGAAACGCCAAATTCGTTTTGTTTTGCATAAGGCCGGCTGCTGCAAAAACAGCCCGTTTGCCCTTAAACAGGGAAGTCCACATCATCTGTAAAATGATAGACGGCTTGGGTACGGTAGTCAGATAAATTCCCTTGGAGGTAAGGACACGCTTGCATGCCGAGAAGGAGCGTTTGCCTACAGCATCAAAGACGACATCATAAGCTTTGTCCGTTTTCGTAAAATCCTCCCGGGTATAGTCGATAATGAAATCTGCCCCTGCTTTCCTTACCAGACTTTCGTTGCCGGCAGAGCAAACACCGGTTACTTCAGCGCCGAAGTGTTTGGCTAATTGCACAGCGTAGATGCCGACAGCCCCCGAGGCACCGTTAATCAGCACTTTCTGTCCCTTCCTCAACGTTGCCTTATCTCTTAGAAACGTCAATGCGGTGGCACCCCCGTCACAGACACCTACGGCCTCTTCAAAGGTGATGTTGTCCGGTATGACCACAAGAGGGCTCTCTTCGGAAAGACACTTATATTCGGCATAAGCACCGAAGTTTTTGATGCTCATCCCCAGAATACGATCCCCTACTTTAAACTGCTTTACTTCTTTGCCGACCGCTTCGACCTCGCCGGCTAATTCGCATCCTCCAATTGCGAATTTCGGTCTGGACAATCCATACAACAATTTAACCATAAGCGGATCGCCCTTGCGAAAAGCACAATCCGACGGCCCTACTGCGGCGGCGTGGATCCGTATAAGTACTTCATTGTTTCCTGGCGACGGTTTCGCGACTTCTCGCGGGACGATTACCTCCGGCGGACCATACGAGATTTGGACCATGGCTCTCATGGGTTTTCCCTCCTGCATTTTTTTGTAATCCACCGCAAACGGTCCTTTACAAAAGGCTCTTCGACGAATGAAAATGGATAGGAGAAATCATGGAAAAGAAGGAGATGAAGAGAAGCGTTAATGAAAAACGTTTTTTACAAGTTTATGTCGAGATGGACTTCCCTTAACGAGGAAGATCAGCGAGCCATTGTGGATGAGATTCATATAGAAGAATTTAAAAAGGGAACCGTTCTTTTTAAACAAGGAGATGCCCCAACCAAATGTTATTTTGTCCTGAAAGGCTGCGTAAGGCAGTATACGATCGATGAAGATGGAAGAGAGGTCACATCCAATTTCTTTACAGAAGAGCAATTCATCGCCATCTTCAATCATCACAAACCGGACAAATCGTCCGATTTCACCTTCATGTGCGTTGAAGATTCGGTAATGGTCGTCGGAGATCTGAATACGGAACAGGACATGTACAACAAACACCCTCAATTGGAGTTAATGACCCACAGGATGATCGAGGAGTTCTTAAGTCAGGTCCAAGAGGAATTCGCTGCTTTTATCGCTTCTACGCCTGAAGAACGCTTCAAGACGCTGTTAATGAAACGCCCGTCTCTTATCGACCGGGTACCCCAACATCAATTGGCCAGTTATCTCGGCATTACTCCGGAGTCATTAAGCAGAATTAAGAAGCGAATCCACCAAGACCTTCTCTGAACCGGCTGACCCTTTCCTTGAAATACCCATGACCCCCTGAAGTTCAAGTAATGATTACATTGTAACTAGAGGGATGTTTACGTGCATTGACTTAAGTCAAGAGACGAGGTATATAGTCTATAATTTGATAGCGCACATTTCGGGGGCAATTCGGAGCGGACTGCAAATGTCCAAGGAGCAGCCTTATTTACATTTCCCACCGTTCAGTGCGACCTGATAAGCCGACTCCCAGCGGTCATAGAGCATAATGAGTCCGACCGGAACGACATAACGCAGGACCGACAGGAAGAGATTCCAATGATAGTAAATTAGCCAGCCCTGGCTGTAAGCGAAGACGGCGATAAAGGCCCCGATGCCGGCGATCGCGGCAAATACGGCGGGCTTCAGCCGATGAGGCGTCATTGGAATGAAAAGAGCGCACAGTACGGATAAAATATCGCCGGTGACGAGCTCCGCCACTCGGCAGTCGGTGATGATATTGTGGAATAAGCCGGGTTTGAACTGGTATAGCTTCAGTAGGGGCAGGGCGAACACGGCGCTTACCCACATCAGGATCATGTGGGAGAAGCAGAGAAGCCGGAGGCGATAAGGAATCGGCGGACGGTAGCTGGAGATGCGCGGCGCAAGGTAAGCGCCGAACCGAAACCCGCCCACATAGAAACATGCGGAATACAGTACACTCCAGTGCACATACGTCAAATACCCCAATTTCACATAAATCCACTCCAGGCTGACATGCAGCGCTGCAAACGCGATGGATACCCTCCAAGGGTGAGCGGTTCTTGCGGCATAATGGACGAAGATAATGAATACGAAGGGCAAAATTAAGAAATCGGAGAAGACCACGCCAAGCTCGTTGTCAAAGGCGGGATCCGTTCTTAGATGCGTCGGGAACTGGTACAGCCCGAGGACGACGTTGAACAGACCCTCAAAGAAGTCCGCCACGCCGACGCCGATGACGTAGGCGGTAACAACAGAGTGCAGCGAGAGCGTCCTTTTGCGCAACAAAATCGCCATCCACAGCGAAATCGCAGCTAAATTGACGAGATATAACATGTAAGCCGCCCGCTTCCGTTTTTCATTATTTTGGTACGCGGCGGCCTTTTTATACACCTCCTCAGGCGAAATGTCAGCAGGATACTCCAGAATCGGGCGGGAACAAGTACTCCGACGATGCGACAAAAAAGGGCCGCACCCGCGCGCAAAAGCGCTTCGGGGCGGCCCCTTTCTCCGTAAAATTATCCGTCGCTGCCCTCGTCCGGACCGCCGAGCGCGGCGTCCTTCGGATCGGCGTCGCGGACCGGCGGCGCCGCCGTCTTCGCGAACGACTCCGCGATGAACTCCTGCAGGTCGTCGGGGTCGACCGTCAGCACCGACGCGCCGCCGACCGATTCCTCGCGCAGCAGGTTCGAAGGCGGCAGCTGCACGCCGGCTACCTCGTTCGCCTTCGCCTCGAAGCCAAGCGCGCCGAGCTTGATCATCTCCGTCACCGACAAATTCGACTCGATGTACGGATCGATCGCGGCCAAGATACGCGGCAGCCGCAGCAGCGACGTCGTCGTCTGCAGCTTCTGCGCGACGGCCGTCATGAAGTTCCGCTGACGCTCCGTCCGAGCGAAGTCGCTGAGCGCGTCATGCCGGAAGCGGACGTATTGCAGCGCCGTGCGGCCGTCCATATGCTGCATGCCGGCTTTCAGGTCGATGTCGTACTCCGGACCGTCGGCGCGCGACGTATAACGCATATCCTTCTCGACCTCGAAGTCGATGCCGCCGATCTCGTCGATCAGATGGACGAACCCTTCGAAGTCCGTATATACATAATACTGAATATTAAGGCCGGTCAGTTCGCTCGCCGCGCGCATCGCGAGCTTCGGCCCGCCGAGCACGATCGCCGTGTTGATCCGCTCCGATCCGTGGCCGGGGATGCGCACGTACGTATCGCGCAGCAACGAGAACAGATGCGCCTTCTTCGTCACCGGATCGATCGACGCGATCATCATCGTATCCGAGCGCGGAATTTCGTTCTTCTTGAGACCGCGGGAATCGCCGCCGAGCAGCAGCACGTTCACCCGGTCGGTGCCTTCCCACTTCGGCGTCTCGTATTCGACTTCTTCCACGTTCGTCGTCCCCGAAGTCGCGGAAGGCTTCTGCTCTTCGAAATCCTTGAATCTCGAATCTTCAGGTCGATCGTCCGCGAAGCTGTAAAAGGAATATCCATAATATCCGATGACGCCGAGCGTCAACACGACGATCGTAATGGCGGCGGTCCTCAGCCAGGTCATGTCGCTTTTCCTCCGTCCGGGGTAATGGTATCATTATCATCAAGTTCCGCGCGCTTTAGCCGTTCTACCAATCGCATCCAACTAAAAATATATAACGTCGACACGGCGGCGAAAGTTGCGCGCCCTTAGTATTATAGCGATAAACCATTAACCGCATCAAGGAAAAGGAAAGAGGAACCGTAACGTATGCTAGCGATCGACGTCGAACGACTACGCAAGCAGTTTCGCGTCCAGAAGAGCCGGGAAGGCCTCAAAGGCGCGATCCGCGACTTGTTTCAGAGAGAATACCGCGAAGTGACCGCGGTGAACGATATCAGCTTCCAAATTCCGCAAGGGGAAATCTGCGGGTATATCGGCGAGAACGGCGCCGGCAAATCGACGACGATCAAGATGCTGACCGGCATCCTGGTGCCCACCTCGGGTCGGATCGTCGTGAACGGCTACGTTCCGTTCGAGGACCGCGAGAAGTTCGTCCAAGGCATCGGCGTCGTCTTCGGACAGCGCAGCCAGCTGTGGTGGGACCTCGGCGTCATCGAGTCGTTCAACCTGCTGCGCAAGGTGTACCGCGTGCCCGAGCGCGACTACAAGCTTAGACTCGACGAGCTCGTCCAGCGTCTGGACCTAAGCGATCTGCTGAACCGCCCGGTGCGCAAGCTGTCGCTCGGCCAGCGCATGCGCTGCGAGATCGCCGCGGCGCTGCTCCACAACCCGTCGATCTTGTTTCTCGACGAGCCGACGATCGGTCTCGACATCGTGGTGAAGACCGAAATCCGCGAGTTCCTGAAGTCGCTGAACGAACGGTTCGGCACGACGATTTTGCTCACGACGCACGATCTGCAGGACATCGAAGCGCTCTGCTCCCGCGTCATCATGCTCGACGACGGCAAGATCATTTACGACGGCGGTCTTCAGCGGCTGAAGGAGACGTGGGGCCGAGGCAAGGAGATCGTCTTCCGGTTCGGGACGGGCATGCCGCTCGGCGAGCTCGAACGGCTGACCGAAGGCCTGCAGGTCGCGTGGACGACCGACAACGCCTTCGAAGCGAGAGCCGCGCTTCCGCAAGGCGCGAACGTCTCCGAGACGCTGGCACGCGTCGTCGGCGCCGTCGACATTCGCGACATCAAGATCGAAGAGACGAACACCGACGAGATCGTTAGAGAAATCTACAAGACCGGTTCTTCGGAAAAGACGGGGGCCGCGCGATGAATCCGGCGTATCTCGAGCTCATTCGCATGCGGTTTCTCATGATGCTCGCGTACCGCGTCAACTATTACAGCGGCATCGCGATCTATGCCATCAACATCGGCGCGTACTACTTCGTCTGGTCGGCGATTTACGCCGACAAGCCCGAGCTCGGCGGCTTCACGATCGCGCAGATGACGACGTACATCGCCGTCTCCTGGATGGCGCGGGCGTTCTATTTCAATAACCTGGACCGTGAAATTTCGAACGAAATCCGCGACGGCAGCGTCGCGATCCAGTTCATCCGGCCGTACCAATACATCGTCGTGAAGATGATGCAAGGCCTCGGCGAAGGCATCTTCCGCCTGTTCCTGTTTTCCGTGCCGGGCATGATCATCGCGAGCCTCTTGTTCCCGGTGTCGCTGCCGCGGGATCCGGGCGTCTGGGGCATGTTCCTCGTCATGCTGTTCTTTAGTTTCTTAATCAATACGCAGATTAATATTTTAATCGGTTTAGGAGCGTTCTTCCTGGAAAACAGCGAAGGCCTCATGCGCATGAAGCGCGTGGCGGTCGACCTGTTCTCCGGGCTGATCATTCCGCTGTCGTTCTTCCCCGGCTGGGCCGAATCGCTGCTTGCGCTGCTGCCGTTCCAGGCGATTACATACCTGCCGGCGACCGTATTCACCGGCCGGACGGCCGGGACCGAAGCGCTGTCCGCGCTCGGCGTGCAGGCGATCTGGTTCGCGCTTCTCGTCGGCCCGATGTTCTGGCTGTGGCGGAAGGCGAAAAACCGGTTGTTCGTGCAGGGAGGGTAAGAGGGATGTTTACCGCGGGCATTTTCTGGGACTATCTGAAGACTTATTTGAAGACGCGTATGCAATACCGGTCCGACTTCTGGGTGGAGGTGTTCTCGGACCTGTTGTTTCTGGCGATGAACCTCATCTTCATCGTCGTCATCTTCGAGCATACGCAGCTGCTCGACGGCTGGACAAGGGAGCAGATCATCTTCGTGTACGGGTACTTCATGGTGCCGTACGGCATCTTCTCCGCGTTTTTCGGTTTATGGGGATTTACGGAGCGGTATATCGTGAAGGGGGAGCTGGACCGGGTGCTTACGCGTCCGGTGCACAATCTCGCGCAGCTGATGCTGGAAAATCTCGACCCGCCGGGCCTGCTCTCCTCGATCATCGGCGTCGCGATCATGGCGTACGCCTGGCCGGCGCTCGGCGTCTCGCTCGATTGGTACGACCCGCTCGTCTTCCTGCTGCTCGTCGCGGGCTCGGTCATGGTGTACGGCGGCATCTATATCGCGTTAACCGCGGTCTCGTTCTACTCGGATTCGCCGACGGGCATCCTGCCGCTTATGTACAACATCCAGAGCTACGGGCGGTATCCGATTACGATCTACAACAAGATGTTGCAGCTCGTCCTGACGTGGGCGCTGCCGTTCGCCTTCGTCGGATTTTATCCGGCCGCGTTCTTCCTGGAGGCGGACGACTTGCTCGGCTACGCCTGGCTGACGCCGGTCGTCGGCGCCGTGTTCTTAGGGTTCGGGCTGTTCGTCTGGAATACGGGCATCAAGCGTTATAGGGGGGCCGGATCATGAGCGAAAACGAGAGCAAGGGCAAAAGCGCCCCTAAGGAAATCAAGCTGCCGATCGTCGGCCGCAAGGCGCCGGATTTCGCGCTGCCGACCGGGGACGGCGGGACGTTCAAGCTGAGCGAGCAGAAGGGGAAGAAGGTCGTCTTATACTTCTACCCGCAGGATCAGACGCCGACGTGCACGCAGCAAGCATGCGAGTTCCGCGACTTCCACGGCAAGTTCGCCGAGCTCGGCGCCATCGTCGTCGGCGTGTCGCCGGATCCGCCGAAGTCGCACGCGAAGTTCGCGGAGAAGCAGGCGCTGCCGTTCCCGCTGCTGTCGGACGAGTCGCTGAAGGTATGCAAGAAATACGGCGTCTGGCAGCTGAAGAAGCTGTACGGGCGCGAATATATGGGTGTCGAGCGCTCGACGTTCCTGATCGACGAGAAGGGCAAGCTCGTCCGCGCGTGGCGCAAGGTGCGGCTGAAAAATCATATCGCCGACATTCTGAAGGCGCTGGAATAGAAAACGACCGCTTCGAAGGCGTATGCAGCCTGCGTTAGCGGTCGTTTTCTTCGTCGTGCCATTTATCGGTCTAACGACGGAGCTTCGCGGCGCGCGTCTTCCTGAGACGCCGGACGGCGGTCCGTCGGGACGGTCACCTGCTGAGCGGGACGCGTCGGAATCGGCGCGTAGGGCGCATAAGGCGAATAGGGCTCGGACGGCGGCGTGAACGGGAGCGGGGGATGAACGACTAACACCATAAGTATTCTTCCTCTCTTCTTATCGATGTTTCTTAACCACCACTTATCCTATTCCGCATCTACGAAAATGTGACACCCGCGCCGAATTATTTTATCGGAAGCACGTCCGTCAGCGTCGCCCGTCCCCAAGGCGCGATCTTCGCGACGACGATCATGTCGGCCGCCCGCTCCTCCAGCGCGAGACCGGTGCCTTCCGGCACGTAAAACCGCTCAAGCCCGTATCGGACGACGATCTCTTGCTCCCACCGCCACGTCGCGAGCCCCTTGATCAATACTTGATCCGGCGGGACCGCGACGCGGCTCGGGTACGCGGCGACCGCGGCGTAGACGTCGCCCTTCGGCGCGACCGCGACATAGATCGCGTCGCCTTCTTCGGGAAGCGCCTCGCCGCGCCATAACGACGGAGAGAGCCGACTGATGTCATACGACAACGTCACGTAGTCGCCGTACAGAATGTCGCGCGGGTCGACCGGGACGGTCTGCAGCCGCACCTCCTTGCCGAACCATACGGCGGCGTAGGAGGAGCCGGCGAGACCGAGCAGGACGAGCGCTTGCGCTAGGACTAGAATCGCGACCCACCGAAACCTCGTCATCGCTCTTCCTCCTTCGTCGCTTCCCGAAGCACGACCTTCTTCCGCCGGCCGAGGAACCCGCTCAGGGCGAGCAGCAGGGCGCCGCCGATCAAGAAGAAGAGCGACTTGTCGAGGAACGCCCACGTCAGCTTGAAGTAGGCGGCCATCGTCGCGAGCAGGAACGCGGCGGTGCCGGCGTTAATGCGAGGCCGCGATTCCTCCTCGTAGCCGCGGAGCAGCGCGTACAGCGCGAACGCGAACGCGGCTACGAGGTACAGCACGGGCACCGCGGACGGCGCGGCGTACAAGAAGGGCGCGAACGGCAGCCAATCAAGCAGCGACAAGGCGTCGCCGCGTCGGCGCTTCGCGTACGCCGAGACGGCGAACAGCGCCAGCAGCGCCGGGACGTAGACCCAAGCGTCGAGAGGCGTCGGCGCGCCGAGCGGTCCGGCGAACAGGACGATGCCGAGCGCGAACAGGAACGCCGCGGCGAGCGCGGGCCATTGAACCGCGCGCCGCAAGCGGTCGCCGCGCAGCAGATCGCCGGCGGCGTACAGCAGCGCCATCGGGACGAACATCGCGCCGAACGGCCATTCCATCGCGAGGACGAGCAGCAGCGTCTGCCCGACGACGCCGATCGACCAGAGCGCCGGGACGAGACGAGACCCGCGGCGGACGAAGTCGAACCATGCCAAGCCGAGCGCCAATACGGCGAACGCCGCCCAACTGAAGCGGCCGCCGAACGCGCTGAGGCTGTACCCTTGCGCCACGAACGTCAAGATGATCGCGATGACGTACAAATACCGGCTGCGGAGCGCGTACGCGAGCGCCGCGCCGGCGGCGGACCAGACGACGAGCGTCGCCGCGCCGTACATGACCATGTGAAACATCTGGTGCACGAGAATCATGCCGCCGCCGAAGGCGAACAAGCCGACGCTGGCGATCGCGACGCCGAGCCGTTCGTGCCCGCGCGCGAGCAGACGGCCCCCGGCGGCGTAAGCCGCCAACATGACGGCGAGCAGCAGCGCCAGGCGCAGCTCGTTCGCGAGCTCCTGCCAATTCGCGGCCACGAAGCTGAGCACTCCGAGTCCGAGCAGCAGCCCGCCGAGCAGCGGCAGGACGCCGACGCTTCGCTCCGGGCTGTCGTCGTACAAGGCGCGGATGCGCGCGAGCTGCTCCGGCGTGACGATTTCTTCGCGTACCCAACGGTCGCCTTCGCGGGCGAGCCATTTTCTAGACATGCCGTTCCCTCCTCCCGCTTCCGTTCATAAGATACCCCTATCTTCGCACAGGCCAACGGAGAAGTCGACGGACATACGTTACAGCTTCGTCACCCCGATCGCGTGATGATCGGCGAGAATGCGGGCGACGCGCTCTTGCTTCGCTTCGTCGCCGTTACAATTGACGAGCAGGACGACGTCCGCGTGATGGATGCGGTGCTTGCGGATCGCCCTCGTCTTCTTCGCGAAGCGTTCGACGACGATGCCGAGGGCGATCCCCGCGACGAGCCCGATCATTCCCCAGAGGATGGGTCCCCAGTACAAGAGGAAGCCGTAGATCGTGCCGAGCAGCATCGAGACGGTGGCGACGCACGCGACCGGGAACAAGTTGAAGCCGTCCGTATTGTACGGGTCTACGGGAAGGGAGCGATTCGGGCAGGGCTTCCGAAGCGGGATCGCCAGAATGTCGGAGGCGGTCACGCGGGCTTCCTCCAACGTCGCGAGCGCGAGCTCCAGCTTCAGCGAATGTTCGAATACGGATACGACGTACAAGGGGCGGGCACCTCCAATTTAGACGGGCATCTTGAAGTCGGGCGAGTTGTACCGATTCCATAAATGTCGAGCTTGCTCGATTTCGAACATTCGATTGTTAGCCAGAATGCGGTAATAGCTGTCGCTCGCCGCGAATAGGTAGACGGAAGGTAAATATAACAGCCACTGCGGATCGAGCGACGACGTCGCGAGGGCGAACTCCCCCGTCATCGTGTACAGCGCCGCGGGCATGAAGTTCGATTTATAGACCGCGAACATGTGGGACAGCATCAAAAACAGGCCGGGGGCAAGGTTTCTCGAGATCAGATGGCCCAGACCCGGCATGAACAACGACCAGACGATGCCGATCCAGGGGTTCGTCTTCATCAAGTAATTGATCTCGAAGCTGTTCATTCGGAAGGCGGGAAGCGGAACGCGGTCGCGGTCGGCCAATACGGAAAACTGATTGAGCTCCGTCGCGAGACGATACGAGTCCCACATGACGAAAATATAGATGACGATGTACAAGAAAAACCAACGGGTGTCGAGGCTGGCCTTCGCCGCGTCGAATTCGCCGATCATCGAGAGGTAGATCGCTTGATTCAGGTGGCTCTGCGTATTGAACGTGAACTCCCAGAGGAAAAGGAGAACTCCCTTGACTCCCTTGCCAAGCAAGATGTGGCCGGCCCCGGGGAAGGCGGCCGACCACCATAAAGCGGTATATGGGTTGTGGACCTGAATGATATTGGAATTGAAAGGGGAGATGGCCGCCTTCGGCCGCCGGATCCCGCCGCTTCTGATCTGCATTGCGTCTTCCCGCCCGTCATTGGAGATAATCCTAGTGTTTTACGGGAAGGGAATCATTATCCAAAGGCGCGTCGGACATCAAGCTTCCGGCGCGACCTGGATTCGCAATACCGTCTTCCTCCGGGAGGGCTCCGTCTTCCGCGGGTCCGAAATGTAGATTTCTCTATGGAGGAGCGACGTTCTTCGGTAACCGCGCTCGCGGCAGTACGCTTCCATCGTCGCGAAGCTGGCGGGCTCGTCGTCGTAGCTGCCGACATGCATCATCTGGCAGCACAATCCCTCTTCCATCGAGACGAAGGAAGCCCCGGCGAGGAAGGGATTCGGCTTCTTCCGGCTCGTCTCCCGCCGAAGCCGCTCGAACAGCGCGTCGTCGAGAAACGCGGGCTGGCGGATCATGAGCTTGTACTTCAAGTTGCTCTTCACCGTAGGCGGTACGCTCACGTCGATGAGATCCCAGACGCCCTCAAGCGGGTATACCGTGTATTCGTAGTAGCCTTCCGGCGGGGCTTCGCTCTTGTAGGACATCTTCGCGGCATAGCTAAGGCTGTACAGCGCGGCGGTCGCCGACGCGAATTCGTCCCCGTTCGGATCCCCTTGCCCCTCGATCGCGATGAACGTCATGCGCGGCACCCGAACGATGTCCGGACGTTCCTTCGGCAAATACAACGACTTGTCTTGTTTCTTATAGTCTATTTTCGTCATGCTCGGTTCGACCTCCGATTCGGTTTCGCGTTCAGCATAACATTCGATCACTGACAGGGGCTGTCATGGTCGGAAAAAGAAACAGGAGCCGCCCTGTAGCGGGGGGCTCCTGTCTTCGACGGCGGATTCGGATGGGCCATGCATCGGAGGGAGATTTTCCCGTTCATCGGGCGACGGAGTTACCCGCGCAGCCCGAACCGGTTGCCGGATTCGTCGAAGAACGTAGCGAACGTGCCGAAGCCCATCTTCGCGGGCTCGCCCTCGAAGGACACGCCGTTGCTCTTCATCTCGGCATAGGTGCCTTGGATATCCGAGCATTCGAACACCATGGACGGTTTCAGCTCCCCGGCATTCGGCATCGCTTGTTTCGGATACAAGACCAATACGGTTTCCCCGGCGTTCGGCGGCGATACCTCGATCCAACGCATCGATGGCCCCATGGGCATGTCCTTCCGAACGACGAAACCCGCCTGTGTCGTCCAAAATTCTACCGCTTTGTCCTGGTCTTCTACATAAATGGAAACGCTGGCGATCTTGCCGATCATCGTCGAAAGCCCCCTGCAAGAATGTTTTCGGTACATCTATCGTCATCATAAATCTATTCCTAAGCGAAGTATTGTACAAACGCGACATCCTTCATTTTCCATAGAAGGGGAGCCAATCGACGAACTGCTTCGGCGTCATGTCGTAATATCGCTTGAACTCTCTGCTGAAGTGCGAGTAGTCGTAATACCCCGCGTCGTGCATCGCCTGCAGCGGATCCCGAGTGAACAGCAGCTTGAGCCGGGCTCTATCGAAGCGGACGATGTTCTTCAGCTCCGACGGGGTGAAGGAGGTGTACTCCTTCACCTTGCGTTCCAGCTGCCGCTTGGACAGATGGGCTCTAGCGCTCAGCTCCTCCACGGATGCCTGTTCCTCCCGGTAAATCTTGTAGAACACGTCCAGCAGCTCCGACGGCTTAAGCGCGGCTTGGCAGTAGTCGTTCAACCGATCGACGACGTCGGGACGGTCCATTCGAAGAAGGGACTCCGCGTCGAGTCCGGGCAGCGCGTAGTCGACGATCGAGCCGGCGTACGCGTTCGGATCGAGGCCGAACAGCAAGTACGCTCCGTGATTGTACGCGCGGATGCCGATCAGCTTCGCGTCGCCTTCGTTTTTTAACGTAAATCGCTTACGATGAGCGCCGATCAGCATGCGGTCGGACAAGCGAATTTCTTCCGAGCCGATGACTTGAGTAAAGGAAGAACCGGAAATCATCAAGATTTCCGTCAACCCCGTCGGCCATAAGTATTCGTAGCGGCCGACGCGATCGTCGTAGGTGCGCTCCATGATCCAGAAGCATTTGATGTACTTTTCCAGCTCCGCACAGGGCTTATACTCTTTATAGAACATAACGGGTTTTACCTACGGCAGGGGACAGGGCGCGGGAGTACGCGGTTCTCATCATCCTTCATCCGTCCGTTCTCGCTTTGGCGATTTTCTTCTTCTTACTTTACCATACCGGTCGTCCGTTTCCCTAAGCGCTCGAACCTTAAGGAATTTCGGTTCCCCTCGGCGGTTGGGGAATTATGGTATACTCAGCGGTAGTGAATAAATTTGCGATGGAGGCGGATTCCATGAAATGCCCGGTATGCAATGATGTACGGATGAGAGAAATAGAGAAGAACGGCGTGCACATCGATGTTTGCCCGGATTGCAAAGGAGTATGGCTCGACCGGGGGGAGCTGGATAAGCTGATGCTCGGGGTACGCGAAGTGCGGGAGGAATATAACGAATGGCACCGGGAACCGCCGCCCCAACCTCCGATTCCGCCTTATCCGCAAGGGAAGCCAAGGAACGATTCCGATTATAATCGCTACCCGCCGAAATATAAGAAGAAAAACACCGTGCTGGACATCTTCAACGATTTGTTTTAACGGAACATGGCCCAGAGCTCTGCGCATCGGCGGAGTTCCGGGCCATCTTCGCGTTCTATGGGGACCGGCTTCGGCCGCCGTCGCGGCTTACTCCTTCCTCGAAAGCCAATCCGACAGCGCGCGGACGTCGTCGGCGTCGGCATGCCTTAGCGAGAAAGCCGTTCCGGATTTCCCCGTCGCTACGGCGACCTTGAGGGTAGCGAGCCGCTTCCCTTCTTGCATCGGCGTCTGCGAGCGGCGATGCCATTGCACGCGAGGGCGCGGGATCAACACCGTCTTTTTGGAAAATGCCCCGCTGCGGAGAGCGAGCAGCCCCCCCTCCCGCGACCAAGCCGCACGACGGAATTCCATGAAGCCGAAGGCCCACACGGCCGGCGGGAGCAGGAGCGCGCCCCAACGCCAATCGGTCGGCAGCCAGACGATGGCGGCCGCCGCCGCGAGCGACGCGAGCAGCGCGGGAAACAATGCATAGCTGTGATATGCCTTCTTGCCGACGGGCTTCCACGATCCCGGCCAGCGGTAGTCCGTCAGGAACGTTTCGAACAACGCCGGCAGCTCCGAAACGCGAAGGAGCGGGAAGACGTCGACGGTCTTGTCCTCGTCATCCGTGCCGCCCGCGATCACGATTCTGACGGAGGCCATACCGAACGGCAGAAGCAGGGCGTGCTCCGTCACCCGTACCGCCTGGATGCGCCGAGACGCGATGACCCTGCGTTTCTTCTCCAGCACCCCTCGTTCGATCGTAAGCGTATCGCCCTCCGCCTCCAGCCGGAACCCGTACGTCAGCAGGAAGGTGGCCGCGACGGCAAGCGCCCACGTCGCGGCGGCGAAGGCACCGACCGCAAGAGGGAGGCCGGCGGCGAACAACGGGCCGGACATCGCGTCCCAGATTTCGGTTTTCCGCAGCCATTCGTCCCACAGCTTCACCCCGCCGCCGACGACGACAGTCCAGATCAGCAGGAACTTGCCGCTGGCGACGCTCAGGAGCAGCGTTCGGCGGAGCGAAAAGCGCATGCTCCGAACGCCTTGACCCGGAAGGAGGCGCTCGACAGGGGTTTCTTCAGGGTCCTCGGACGCCGCGCCGCCGCCTAAGCCCAACGCGGCCTGAATGCGGGCCGCCTCCGCCGCCGCGATGGAGCTGAGTACGGCGTTCTCGTCTCCTCCGGCCGTCTCCACCTCCAGTCGGACCAAGCCGAAGAGGCGATCGTACACGGCTACCGTCGTATCCAGGGACTGAATGCGGTCCTGGGCGATCCACATTTTCCGACGAACCCATAACCCTTGCTCGATGTACAGAACGCCGTGCTCTACCCGGTATCGGAAGCGCAGCCAGCGGATCCAAGCTACGGAAACCAACAACATGGCGGCGGCCGCGACGACGAAGGCGGTGAGCCCCCCTCGTTCGATCGATCGGCCCAGCAGCTTGTCGGCGCCCCATATGACGGCGGGAATGAGCGGCAGCAAGCCGGACAGCTCCTTCCCGGAACGGAACAGAAAGTAGAGCATCGACACGGGATGGAGCCGCTTGCCTGCGGGAGCGTCCGCGACCGATTCAGCGTTCTTCATGCTCGGCTACCCTTGCCCACTCGGCGATCTGCCTGCGCACGCGATCGGCTTCTTCCTCGGACAGCGCCGGAATGCGATGGCTGCCGGCCGCCGTGGCGAACGTGACGGTCGACAATCCGTACCGCTTCTGAATCGGTCCCTGCTTCGAGTCGACATGCTGGATTCTCGACATCGGGATCGACGAGCGCTTCTTCACCCATAATCCGTGCTGCAGCTCGATCTCCTTCTCCGTGACGTCGTACCTCCAAGTGCGATAGAGCAGCTTCGGCATGGCGATCAACTCTATGCCGACGAATAAGACCGAGAGGGCGGCCGCCGCGGCGGGGATCCAGATCGGCCAGTCGAACCTCGCCGTCAGTGCCCAGAGAATGACGAGACCGGTCAAGTCGGCCGCGCTGGCGATCCAGCCTTCCGTTCGTCGGGCTTGCACCGCCCGCGGGTCGATTCTCTTCACGACGTTCGCGCTCTGTCCGAATGCGGCTGCCGCTCCTCTTCGGCGCCGAGGTCGAACGCCGCGACGCAC
The DNA here is from genome assembly GCF_005765165.1 of Paenibacillus antri. Lineage (NCBI taxonomy): Bacteria > Bacillati > Bacillota > Bacilli > Caryophanales > Paenibacillaceae > Paenibacillus > Paenibacillus antri. Next base: position 32,093 of record NZ_VCIW01000009.1, read on the forward strand.
TCTACATGGGCCGTGTGAGGGAACATATCGACCGGCTCGACGGACGCGAGCCGGTACGCGCCGCCCGCGAGCAGCGCCGCGGCGTCTTTCGCGAGCGTCGACGGGTTGCACGAGACGTAGACGATCCGCTTCGGGCGCACGCGCCGCAGCGCGTCGAGCAGCCGGCGGTCGCAGCCGGAGCGGGGCGGGTCGACGACGACGACGTCGGGGCGGAACCCGCTCTCGGCCCAGCGCGGCAGCAGCTCCTCCGACAAGCCGACGTGGAACGAGGCGTTGTCGATGCCGTTCGCGGCGGCGTTGCGGCGCGCGTCCTCCACGGCTTCGGGCACGGCCTCGATGCCGCGCACTTCCCCGGCCGCTCCGGCGAGCCAGAGCGAGATCGTGCCGACGCCGCAATAGGCGTCGACGAGAGTTTCGCCGCCGGTCAGGGCGGCGGCCGCCCGGGCGCGCTCGTACAGCCGAACCGTCTGCGACGGGTTCAGCTGGAAGAAGGCGCGCGGGGACAGCTCGAACGTCAGGTCGCCGAGCGTTTCCTTCATGCGCTCCGCGCCCCAGACGATGCGCGTCTTGTCGCCGAACACGAGCGGCGTGTCTTCGCCGTTGACGTTGTGCGCGATCGAGACGACGTTCGGCAGCGCGCGCCGCAGCTCGGCGACGAGCGCCCGCTCGCTCGGCAGCTCGGCGCCCGTCGTCACGAACGTCAGCTGCGTCTCGCCGGTCGATACGGCCGCGCGCGCCACGACCGTGCGCAGCGCGGACGGGCCTCGCCGGGCCGCGCGCCCGCCGCCGCGGGCGCCGCGCTCCGCCGTCCGGCCGCCCGAGCGCACGGCGTACTCGCCGTCCTCCGGCGCGGTCTCGAGGGCGCGGCCGTAGCCTGACGCGTCGGCGAGCGGCAGTCCGAGCGACTGCACGATGCGCTTGACCGTCTGCATGACGTCGTTCACGGCCGTGCGCTGTACGGGGCAGCCGGCGATGTCGACGAGCCGCCGCGAGCCCGACGCATACAGCCCGGCGAGCACCTCGCGGTTCGGTCCGAGCCCGAGCTGCAGCTGCGCCTTGTTCCGGTACGCGCGGGGTTCGTCCATGCCGACGATCGGCGCGAGCGGCAGAGCGTCCGCTTCGATGCCCGCGTAACGGGCGAACGCCTCGCGGACGAGCGCTTCCTTCTCGCAAAGCTGGCCTTCGTACGCCAGATGCTGGAGCGAGCAGCCGCCGCAGTCGTCGTACCACGCGCAGAACGGCGCCGTCCGCTCGGGAGACCGCTTCTCCGTCTTGACCGCCTCGCCGTACAGCAGCCTAGGCTCGACCTTCGTCACTCGGACCCGCACGACCTCGCCGGGCAGGGCGCCGTTCACGAACATCGCCTTCTTCTTGTAATAGCCGACGCCTTCGCCGTTAATGCCGAGCCGTTTGATCGTTACGACGACCGTATCGCCTGGGTTCAGCTTGTCCGCGTCGGCGGCGGACACGGGGGCCGGTCCCGCGGACGGGCGCGGGCGGCGGGGGTTCGTTTTCGCCATGGATAGTCTCCGTTCGTTGTTCGCTTGAGATGATTTCGTTCCTCTCACTTTACCACATCGGCGGTTCGCTCCCAACGGAGGACGCGGAGGCGGAATTTTTTGTAAACCGTCGAACCGTGAGGTAGGATAATTACGTAGTAAGCTGGGAACGGATGCGGAGGGAGCGGGATAAGGTGGAACATGTCATCGAGGCCGAAGGTCTCGTGAAGCGCTACGGCGCGTTCACGGCGGTGAACGGCGTCAGCTTCCAAGTGAGACGCGGGGAAGTGTTCGGACTGCTCGGGCCGAACGGCGCGGGCAAGACGACGACGATGGAGATGATCGAGGGGCTCCGGCGGCCCGACGGCGGGCGCGCGCTCGTGAACGGCTTCGATACGGTGTCGCAGCTGGAGAAGGTGAAGGCGATCATCGGGGTGCAGCTGCAGTCGACGTCGCTGTTCGACTTGCTCACGGTGCGGGAAATTGCCGAGATGTATGCGAGCTTCTATAAGGAATCGGTGCCGATCGAGCCGCTATTGGAAAGCATGATTTTGACGGAAAAGGCGTCCGGCCGCGTCAAGCATCTCTCCGGCGGCCAGAAGCAGCGGCTCGCCGTCGCGCTGGCGCTCGTGAACGACCCGCTCGTCGTCTTCTTGGACGAACCGACGACGGGGCTCGATCCGCAGGCGCGGCGGACGCTATGGGATATCGTGCTCCGGCTGAAGGAGCAGGGGAAGACGATCGTCCTGTCGACGCACTACATGGACGAGGCGCATATTCTATGCGATCGCATCTGTCTGATGGATCAAGGCCGCGTCATCGCCCTCGACACGCCGGCGGACTTGATCCGGGGACTCTCGGCCGACAAGACGATCGAATTCCGCGTGCCGGATTTCGCTGCGATGCCCGGCGAACGGCAGGAGCGGACGCGCGGCTGGCTGCGCGGCATCGACGCGGCGACGAGCGTGGAGGAACGGCAGGAGGGGTTCGTCTTGTACACGGGCGATCTGCAGGCGTCGCTGACGGCGCTCGTGTCCGGCGCGGAGGCGCACGGCTTGCAGCTGGAGGGCCTCAGCACGCGAACGGCGACGCTGGAGGACGTGTTCATCCAGATGACGGGAAGGAGCCTGAGAGAATCATGAAGCGAAGCGCGTATGTCCAGCTGACGAAGGCGCAGCTGACGTTGTTTCTGCGCAATCGGCAGATGTTGTTCTTTACGATGTTCTTTCCGATTCTGATGATGATCGGCCTCGGCACGATGCTCGACGGCGGCGATGTGTCGTTAAGCGGATACGTCGTGGACGAGGATGCGAGCGAGGCGTCCGCGGACGTCGCGGACGCGCTGCTCGGCGTCGAGGCGCTCGGGCTGTCGGCGAGCGAGAATAAGGAGACCGCGCTCGAGGCGCTGCGCCAAGGCGATACGCAGCTCGTCGTCGTGCTGCCGGCCGGCTTCGCGGCGGCGATGGCCGCCGGCGGGGAAGCGGCCGCGGTCGACGTGTTTTACGAGGAGCAGAATATGACCGTCGCGCAGCTCGGCGTCCAGTACGTCAGCGGCGTCGTCGACGGCATCAGCAAGGAGATTACCGGGTACGAGCCGGCGGTCCTGGTGGCGTCGCAGCCGGTACAGTCGCTGGGCCTCCGATACATCGACTTCCTCGTGCCCGGCATTCTCGCGATGATGATCATGTCGACGAATTTGAACGGCGTCGCCGGCCAGATCTCCTCGTGGCGCGAGCGCGGCGTGCTGCGGCGCATGCAGAGCACGACCTTGAAGGCGCGCACGTTCATCGCGGCGCAAATTACGGCGCGGCTTATTCTGAACGGACTGCAAGCGGTCGTCGTGCTGCTGATCGCCGCGCTCGTCTTCGGCACGAAGGTGAGCGGCTCCTGGGCGCTCGTGCTGTTCTACATCGTGCTCGGCACGCTCGTCTTCATGTCGATCGGCTTCATCATCGCGGGCGTCGCGAAGACGCCGGAGAGCGCGGGTCCGATCGCCGGGCTCATCTCGTTCCCGCTCATGTTTCTCGGGAACGTGTTCTTCCCGGTGCGGAACATGCCGGACTTCCTGCAGCCGATCGTGCACGCGCTGCCGATCGTGCATCTGTCCGACGCGCTGCGGTCGGTCATGAACGTCGGCGCCGGCCTCGGCGCGCTTTGGAGCGAGACGCTCATCCTCGGCGGCTGGCTCGTCTTGGCGTTCGCCGTCGCAAGCTGGACGTTCAAGTGGGAATAAGACGAATTTAATGTTTCTCGCCCGCGACCGCATGACGGTTTTCGGCGAGGGGAGGCTGCTCCAGCCAGCCGTTGTCGATCATGATCGACATCCACTCCCCGCCGACCTTCAAATCGTCGGCGATCGCCATCATATATTTCGGCGCCAAGTCCTTCCGCGGAGAAGATGCGAGTCCGGAGCCGTAATATACCATCGCCGAAGAGAACAAGAAGCCTATGAGAAACATCATTAACTTGTCGGAAAACGGTCCCTTCGCGCTGTCGGTAATTTCCGCGGTCAAGCACGTCGGCGTCGGAAGGCCGTCCGCTTCCATGATCTTATTGAACATGGAGATATGCTTCTCCTTCGTTCGAACGGCTTCGTCCAGGAAGGAGCGGACCCGATCGGAGGAAGCGGTTTGCCGGAAGGCGACGGCCAATCCCTTCGCCAATATGCTCTTCTTCAAGTTAAACAAAATATCGGTGATCTCGATGCAGCTTAACGGCCGGGTATCGTGAAACCACCCGGACAAGAAGCTCTCGCGGGTGACGAAGTCGACCCTAGACGGCGGGACGAGAGTAGGGGGCCGAAAATACAAACCCTTTTCCAACAGTAAATCCTTCGTTCGGTTACATAACTCCAGGGCGGTCGTGGCGCATTCGGTGAAGTAGCTCCGGGCGTCGCTCCGCGAGGAGGTCGTCACGGCGCCGCTGTAGCCGTGGCAGCCGTGCAGCGACATGATGTTCAAGTAGTTCAGGCAGAAGACGTCGGTAAACAGCCGGGGCGTCTCCACGGCCAGATCCCGGTCGGAGAAGCCCGTCGGCACCGGATATCCTTCGCTCTTCAGGAACGACGCAATCTTGTCCATGTGTCGGGTTCCGAGATTCGTCGAATAGTCGAAGACGGCTTTCGTATCCGGGTCTTCGAGATGGCGTTGCATGGCGCGGGCGACGCAAAGCCCCGCCGAGTCGTTCATATATTGCGTCCAGAGCGCGGCGACCTCCGCGGAGGTTAGTTTGGGTCGGTGAGCAACGACGTTCACGGGAACACCTCTATCGGGTTTTCCCATAGTTTCCCTCAGGGGATGATGCATTATACAAATTTGGAATAAGCATCCAGACAATAAAAAACCGCCCTCGCCCGTTCCTTGCTCGATACGGGAGGAGAGCGGTATTTTACGTTTCGTCGTTAGTCTACGTTAATGAACGGCGTCGCTCCGCCGGTTACGTTCGGCAGCTGACCGTTCCACTTCTCGATCGCCTTGAGCTGCGCTTCGATCTGACGCAATTCGATCAGCTCCGGCGTTACTTCTTGCTTCTGCAGCCGCAGCGCTTCGGCTTGCGCCTGCGCTCTGGTGATCTCCTGCTCTTTCTCGATTTTGATGCGCTCGAGGTCCAGCTTCGACTTCAGCGCCTGCTGCTCCGCGATTTGCTTCTGCTCGATCGCCCGGTCGAACTCTTCCGAGAACTTGAATTCGGTGATGTTAATTTCGTCGAGGATCATATTATACAGTCCCAGCTTGGCGGTCAGCGCTTCCTTCACCTTCGCGCTCACCTCGGACCGCTTAGAGATCAAATCCTCCGCCGTATATTGCGCCGTCACGGCCTTGAGCGCTTCGCTGATCGCCGGGTCGACGATTCTAGCTCTGTACTCTAATCCGACGTTCTGATACAGGTTGTTGACGCTGCCGCCCTCCAGATGATAGTTCACGGCGAGCGTCGTCGTCACCGTCTGCAGGTCGCGGCTCGCCGATACTTGGCTCGATTCGGCTTTCTGCACGCGCACTTCGACCGGGACGACCGTCTGAATGAACGGTACGACGAAGTGCAGGCCCTCCGACAACACTTGCGGCTGCACCGCGCCGAGCTGCAGCACGATGCCGCGATGGCCCGCTTCCACGATCGTGAATGAACGGAAGCCGACGACGACGAGAACGATCACGATCAATACGCCGATCGCGACACGGGATATATTCTTGGGGTTCGGCATTCTTACGACGTTCTCAGGATTCAAACGGACCACTCCTTAAGATATATGATTCTTTCATACGTTAAGGAACGATCCCGCGTTGCAAGAAGTTATTGGCGATCGTCCGTCTACCGTACGAAGGCCGGGACGTTCTACCCGAGACTGCTCGGCCATAGGACGAGGGAGCCGCCGTCGCGGTCGGCGCCGCGCTCGAGCAGCGGCCGGACGGCGTCTTCGGCGTCCGCGGCTCTGCGGCCGTTCCACGTCTCGATGCGGATGCGCTTCAGCCCGCCGCGGCGCAGGAGCTGCCTCAGCGCCGGGAACAGCGTCGCGGCCTCGTCGGCCGATTCGGTCATGCGGACGATATGCTTGCCGTTCGATTCGAGCCAATAGCGCCAGACGCCGTCCGCGAAGACAAGGTAGTTGCCGGGCTTCCTCGCGAAGTCGGCGCCGGGGACGTCAGGCCAAGGCGCCGCGACGCCGTACGGGACGGCCGGGTCCGCCGCGCTGACGAGCGCGACGCCGCCGGTCGGGGACGCTTCCGCGGGAGGCGGCGTCTCCCAGCCGCGCAGCGCGGAGATCGTTTCGCGTTCCATGAATTGCAGCGTCGTCACGCCTTCGACGAACAAGCCGCGCGCGACGACGCCCCACTCCTCGAGCTGCTTGAAGAGCGGCAGCGCGGCGTCCCAGCCGAACGGCGCGTACGCGTTCACGATGGCGGAGGTGACGCCGCCGAACGCGAGCAGCAGCTGCTTCGCCCAGGCGACGGCGCGCTCCTGCTCTTCGTTCGGTCCCCTGGACGGCGGCTCGACCGCGTACCAGCGGCCGTGGCCCGAGCCGAGCTTCGGGTGGAGTCCGCCCTTCGCGAGCAGGAAGTTGCGGATCGGCGCGAATTGATCGTTCGCGACGCGCCCCTCCCAGACGAGCTCGACGAGCTTCGGCAGCAGCGCGGACGGCGGTTCGCCGGCGTCGGCCGACAGGCGCGTCAGGAACGAAGCGCCCCGCTGCCGAAGCAGCTCGAGCAGCTCGGGATGGGCCGACTCGGCGTCTCGATGGGCGTCGCCGAACGACAAGGCGCCCTCCATCAGACGCTCCGACCCGGCGAGGAAGAAGGCGATGCGGCCCTCCTTCTCGCCGGGGCGCCGCCGGCCGAGCCAGACGAGCTCGCCGGACGCGCACAGCAGGTCGAGCTCGTCCTTGCGGTAGCCGGGGAGGCGCGCCGGCAAAATCGTCGACTCCCATTGCGCGGCGGGGAGGAACAGTCCTTGCAGCGGCGCGAGGGCGGCGCGCAGCGCGTCGGCGCCGGCCGCCGCCGCGGGCCGGTCCAGGCCGTGCCGCGCGAGCAGCAGCCGCTGCCAGCGCGCCGGCTCGACGGGCGCCGCGCCGCCGCGCACCGCGGCGAGCGACAGCCGCACGAGGCGGGAGGCGACCTTGCGGCTCGTCCAATACGTCGGGACGCCTGCGCTTGGCGCCTCGAACGGCGCGGGCTCGATCCGGCCTTCGGCGGCCCAACGGTCGACTTGGGCGTCGGCGTCGGCGGGCGCGAGCCCGAACCGTTCCGCGAGTTCCTCCGCCGTAAAGCCGACGACCCCGTCGATATATCGCAGCAGCACGAACGCCGCCGCCTCCGGGTCGGCGGGGAACCGCGCGTACGTCTCGACCTCGTCCCTGGCGATATACCGCGTCTCGCCGGCGACGCGCACCGTCGCGACGCGGCCCGCCGCGACGGCCGCCTCCGTCCACCGGGCGGCGTCCGGCCCGGCGATCTTCTCGAGCTGCGCCGCGGTCAAGTCGCCTCGGCGCTTGAGCAGCGCCGGCACGTCCTCCGGTCCGGCGACCGGACGGCCTCCGGTTTCGAGGCGCTCCGCTTCGGCTTCGAGCGCGGCCGGATCGAGGGCGAGCTTCGTCCGCTCCTCGCCGAACATCCGCTCCGCCATGTCGCGGCTGACCTGCTGCAGCTGCCGCCGGAGCTCCTCGCTCGGCGCGTCGCCTTCGTACAGCATCTGCGCCACGTAGTCGAGCGTGAACTGCACGGCCAGCGGCGACGGCGCGTCGCTCTCGACCGAGACGACCTCGATCTCGCCGTCGTTCAGCCGGCGCAGGGCGCGCTTCAGGCTCGCCGCGTCCAGCTCGCGCATGCATTCCTCGAGCGCCGCGCCGAACAACGGGAACTTCTCCGCGAACGGGAGCGACGCTTGAAGCAGCTCTTCGGCGCGAATGCGCTTCTGCCACGACGGCACGCGCGCGAAGCCGCGGGAGAGCAGCAGCGCCGTCTCGGCCATGCGCCGGAACGTCACGGCGAACATGGCGGACGCCGGCACCGCCTCCGCGAGCGCCGCCTCCGCCGTCTCCGGCGTCAGCGCCCACAGCCTCGGCAGCGCGTCGGCTTGCCAAGAGCGAAAGACGAGCTCGATGCCGTTGTCCTTGGCGTTCGCATACGGCGGGAACGGGAGGGACTCGTCCCAGATGCGCTGCAGCGCCAGGAGCCACGCCCGGTTAACGCGCCGGCCCCAATAGTTGTGCACGACGACGTGCGTCTGTCCGGACACGTCTTCGTACCGCTCGACGACGAGGCGCCGGTCGGTCGGCATGTGCGACGCCGCCTCCTGCCGGCGGACGAGATCTATTAGCTCCTCCGAGGCGCGAGCGTCGAAGCCGCTCGTCCGAGCGAGAAACTCGGCGAGCTCGAAGTCCGATTGCCTGGCGAGGCGGTCTAGGAAGTCTCGTACGAACGCGCCGATGCGTTCGCCCAGCGCGAAGCCGCGCCCGCCGGCGTCGCCCCGCCAGAACGGCACCTCGCTGTAGCGGTTGGCGGTTTCACTGACGATGACGCGGTCGTGCTTGATCTCGCGGATCATCCAGGCGTGGGCGCCGAGCTGGAACACGTCTCCGACGCTCGATTCGTGGACGAACTCTTCCTCGAGGTCCCCGAGCTGCAGCTTCGTCTCGCCGTGGTAGACCGGGTAATTCGCGCTCGACGGAATCGTGCCCGCGCCGGTCATGGCGGCGAGGCGCGAGTTGCTCCGCGCCGTCAGCTCGCCCGTGTCCCGGTTCCAGTCGAGCACGGGCTTCGCGAACGGGTAATATCCCGCGAGCAAGTTCAATACGCTGTAGAACGTCCCCTCCGGCAGCCCGCGGTAGGGCGCCGCCCCGCGGACGAGCGACAGCAGCGTCTCGGCCTTCGACGGCGCGGCGGATACGGCGGCCGTCAGCTGCTGCGCGAGCACGTCGACCGGCGCGTCCGTCATCGCGATCGGCTCGATGTCGCGCTCGCGGACGAGGCGCGCGAGCACGGCCGTCTCGGGCAGCGCGCCGCGGCTGCGCACGAGGATGCGGCCGACGCTCGTGTCGCCGACGCCGTGCCCGGCGCGGCCGATGCGCTGAATGCCGGAAGCGGCCGACAGCGGCGAATCGATCTGGATGACGATCTCGATATGCCCGACGTCGATGCCGAGCTCGAGCGACGACGTCGCGACGAGGCAGCGCAGCTCGCCCGCCTTCAGCAGCCGCTCGGCCTCGAGCCGCCGCTCGCGGGAGACGCTGCCGTGATGCGCGCGGGCGAAGCCTTCGCCGAACCGCTCGTTCAGGCGCAGCACGAGGCGCTCGGACAGCCGGCGGTTGTTGACGAAGACGAGCGCCGTCTTCGCTGCGCCCATCAGCTGCTTCACGCGGTCCGTCAGCGCCTGCCAGACCGCCTCGCGGTCTTGCGTCGCGACGGCATAGTCCGGCACCGTGACGCGAATGTCGTACGTCTTGTCCATCGCGCTCTCGACGATGGCCGCGTCGCGGAATGCGCCGGATGCGTCCGCGCCGGCGAGGAACGCCGCCGCCGTCTCGAGCGGCTTCTGCGTGGCGGAGACGCCGACGCGCTGCGGCGCCGGGCCGCCGCCGTCCTCGAGCAGCCGCGCCAGCCGCTCGAGCGACAGGCTGAGGTGCGCCCCGCGCTTGCTCGGCACGAGCTCGTGGATTTCGTCGACGACGACGTACCGGACCGTGCGCAGCATGTCCCGGCTCTTCTCCGCGAGCAGCAGCAAGTACAGCGACTCCGGCGTCGTCACGAGCACGTCCGGCGGCCGCTTCAGCATCGAGGCTCGCGTACTCTGCGGCGTGTCGCCGGTGCGCACGCCGGCGGTAATCGGGCGCCACGAAGCTTCGCTCGCCGCTTCCGCCGCCAACGCGTCCAGCTCCGCGGCGAAGCCGACGACGTGATGGTGGATGTCGTTGTTCAGCGCCTTGAGCGGCGTCACGTAGAGAACGCGCACGCCGGGCGCGTACGGCTCGGGGCCGCTCTTCGCGCGCGCGACGAGCTCGAGTCCGGGCAGCAGCGCGGCGAGCGTCTTCCCGGAGCCGGTCGGCGCGGCGATCAGCGTATGGCCGCCGCCCTGGATCGCATCCCAGGCGCGGAGCTGGACGTCGGTCGGTTCGCCGAACGAGCGGACGAACCAAGCGGACAGGACGGGGTGGAACCGTTCGAGCGGATGGGGCTTGTGCGGCATAGGGCGGGCCTCCCGAGGGCGTCGTTTTCCGAAATATGGATAGAGAAATTATACCACACGCGGAGCGAAGAAAATCGCGCGAAACGCGGCGGCGCCGGCAGGGGAAGCCATGGGGAGTGTCGAATCTTGTCAGAGGCGGATATTTTTCCTGCAAAGGGGTTTCCTACATGAAAAAACACAAGATGCTGCGGACGTGCGCCGCGGTTTTGGCTTTGACGGCCGGGATGCAGCTCGGCTTCCCGGCCGTGTCGCACGGGGCGGAGGCGGCGGCGCTGCAGGGCGTCGTCAAGGACGCGGCCGGCGCGCCGATGCCGGGCGTAACGGTGCAGCTGCATACGGATTACGAGTCGCATTCCGTCGTCACGGATACATACGGGCATTACGGGTTTAATGAAGTATACGACGAGGTTTCGTCGCTGCAGGTCGCCACGCCGGGGTATCGGGCGTTCGCGGCGAAGGATGTGGACGTCGGCGGAGGCGGGGCGCTCGACGTGCATTTGACGCCGTACGCCGGGACGGAGGTCGGCGCGTGGAAGGCCGCCAGCCAGACGTCGCGGCATCTCGTCCTGCTGGCGGGGGACGGCACGGTGTGGACCGTCGGCGACAATTCGGACGGACAGCTCGGGGACGGGACGACGATCGACCGATACGTTCTGATGCAGGTGCCCGACTTGACGGACGTCGTGGAGGTAGCGGCCGGCGAGGAGTTTACGCTGGCGCTCAAGTCCGACGGTACGGTGTGGGCGTGGGGCGATAACGGGTCCGGCCAACTCGGCGACGAGTCGGGGTTGGATCGTTGGTTCCCGGCCGAGGTGCCGGGGCTCGCGGACGTCGTCTCGATCGCGGTCGGGAAGTATCACGCGCTGGCGGCCGATGCGAACGGCAAGGTGTACGGCTGGGGGGAGAATTACAACGGGCAGCTTGGCGTCGAGCCGACCGGCGCCGCGTATGTCCTGAAGAAGCCGACGTTGATTCCTGACTTGAACGGCGTCACGAAGGTCGTCGCCGGGGATTACTTCTCGGCGGCGCTGTCCGAGGGGAACGTATTCACATGGGGCAGCGACAGCTTCAGGCAGCTTGGGCGGATGACAGATCCCTACACGAATCTCTATTACAAGCCTTTGCCGGCGACGGGGGTCTCCGACGCGACGTTGATCGCCGCGGCCGACGACTCGATGCTCGCTGCAGGAGGCGGCACGATCTGGGGCTGGGGGAATAACGATTCGGGGCAGCTGACCTATAACTTCGGAGCTAGCGGAAAAAATGAAGTTTCCGGAATCGGTACGATTCTATCGCTGGCGGCGGGAGACCGACATTCGGTCGCGGTCACGGTAACCGGCGCCGTGTACACGTGGGGCGGTAACGGAGACGGTCAGCTCGGCCGCGGTTCCTACCCATTGACTTCGCCGCAGCCGGTAACCGCGTTAAACGATGCGGTCTCCGTCTCGTCCGGCGAAAACACGGTGTTCGCCCTCCGCGCCGACGGCAGCTTCTGGTATTGGGGCTTGGGCGCGGGCATGGAGGACATTCTCGGTCTCCAAGAAAGACGATATGCGCCGTATTTGGTCCCGGCTCTGGAGCAATTGGACGTATGGTCCCGTACGACCGTCTCCGGGACGGTGACGGACGTCGCGAACGGCTCGCCGATCGAAGGCGCGAACGTTCGGGTCTCCTGGGGCGAGGGGGGCAGTACCGAAATGACGACCGAGGCGGACGGCACCTTCGCCTTCCAACTCCCGCCGTACGATAACTATAATATTGTTGTAGAAAAGGACGGGTATTGGTCGTCAACGAACGATTGGTTCGAGCTCGCTCCCGGTTCGGTCGGCGCGACGATCAACCCGGTGCTCGAGGTCGGTATACCTCGGATCGAACTGAACGGCGACCCGATCGTAATCCTGAAGCCGGGCGATCCGTACGTGGATGCAGGGTATTACTCCGTAACGGACGATAAGGACGAGGAACTGTACGTCGAGGTCTCAGGCGCCGTGAACGCCGCCGAACCTGGGGTGTACCGAATCGAGTATACGGTAGAGGATTCCGACGGATACGTAACGACAGTATACCGCACTGTACTCGTCTTGTCGGACGACCCGGAGCCGGCCGCGAGCGAAGCGACGTTCATCGATACACTGCCGATCGAATCCGTTATCGACGGCACCCTGTTCTGGAGAGTCGATGAGGGGACAGCGCCCGAAACGTACTACATCGTCGTCGCGGACGGCGATCGAAACATTCAGTACTCGTTAGGCGAGGTAGAAGTGAACGAGGCGGGACTATACAGCTTCAGATTGCCTGATTGGATCGAGAGCGCGGAATCGAACGCATTCATCGGCATCTTGGCCGGCGCTCATAAAGCGTCGTACGTGCCGATCGCGGATGCGGCGACGCCGGAGGACGTGTTCGCGCAAGTGCGGACGGCCGCCGATCGGGCGGGAGACGGGTTCCGCATGGACGACGCCGCAGCGTTCCTGCGCTACGCTCCCGACCTTACCGGCGACGGATCGTTCGATCGGATCGACGTCACGCTATTGCTGCGTGCGATTCCGAGCATCGCTTTCGAATAAGCGAACGTACCTTTATGAATGAAACCCGCCTTCGCGCAAGGCGGGTTTTCGCGTTATAGCGAAGCAATTATTTTCGCATTGACCGTGAGAATCGTTATCAGTAGAATGAGTCCATATGAAAATACGAATTTTACTGCGAATCTTCCAAGCCGCATTGGTCGCGGCGTTCGCGTGGCTGCTGTGGGCCCACCTCGACCCGAAGCTGCTGTCGGACGGCTGGCGCGCCCTGTCCGCGAGGCCGGAGCTGCTGCTCGCGATGACGGCGGCATACGCCGCGGCGTTCGGCTTACGGGCCGTCGCTTGGCGGCTCTACCTGCCGAAGGCGATGCGACCTCGCCTCTCTCTCGTGTATCACGGCCTCATCTATAGCCTGCTGCTGAACCATGTGCTGCCCGTGAAGGCGGGCGACGTCGCCCGCGTCGGCGTGCTGTGGCGCCGCGGCGGGGTGCCGGGCGCGCTCGCGCTGCAGAGCGTCGCGGCGATGCGCGCGCTCGACCTCGCGGCGCTGGCGCTCTTCGCGGCGGCGGGCGCGCCGCTGCTGCTCGGGGCGGGCGCGGCGACGCCCGCCTACGTTACCGCGGCGGCCGTGCTCGCCGTCGCCGCCGCGGGCGCGCTGGCGCTCCGTCGCGCGCGCAAGCTGCCGTGGCCGGCCGCGCGCCGGCAGGCCGCCTACGCCCGCGAGGCGCTCCGCGGGCGCCGCGGAGCGGCCATCGCCGCGCTCGTGCTCGCCAGCTGGGCGCTCGAGGCCGCCGTCGTCTGGGGCGTCGCCTCCGCCGTCGCCGCCGGCACCGGCGCGCTCGCCCCGTTCGAGGCGCTGTGGGCGAACGCCTTCACGATCGCCGGCGGCCCGGCGTACGTCGGCCCCGGCGGCATCGGAGGCTACGAGAGCGCCATGAGCTACGCGCTCGCGCGAGCCGGGCTGTCCGCCTCCGACGCGTTCGCCGTCGCGCTGCTGTCGCACGGGTACAAATTCGCCTTTTCTTACGCGGCAGGGCTTCTAACGATGCTGCTGCTGCCGATTCGATTACCCGAGTGGCGCGAATGGTTCGCCCGCCGGAAGGAGACCGACCCATGGACCGAATGAACAATGTCGGCGTCTTCGAAAAGACCGCCGCCCGCGCCTGGAACTTCCTGAACGAGGGGAAGTCGTTTTTGCCCATTTTCACGATCGGGGCTTTCGTCTTGTTCCATGCGGCGGATTGGCTCGCCCGGCCGAACGAGGCGATCGTCGGCCTAATCTCGCTGATCATCGTGCTCCCGCTGCTGCTGCTGTACATGTACTTCGATTTCCCCCTGTTCCTCAGAAACTACTTATGGCTGCCCTTGTTCGTTTACGTGCTGCTGCCGTGGCCGCCGGGCTATCCGGCGTTCGACGTCGGGCTGGCGCTGTTCGCGACGGGACTCTTTTTCTTCTTCACCGTCTTCTTCTGGGGCACGTTCTACTACCGGATGCGCATCGGTACGCCGTGGAACAACTACGCGCGCTTCTGGAAGCTCGTGCTGAAGCACAGCGACTCGACGAGCGGCAACGCGCAGGAGCAGATCCCGAAGTTTTTGCTCATTTTGGCGCTGTGGGAATGGACGTACAGGTGGTTCGGCGAAGCGTGGACGCTCTCGCGCGACGGCCTGTTGACTTGGGGCTTTATCGCGGGCGTCGGCGTGTACGCGTGGGTGTTGCATCGGAACTTGTTCGACTGGAAGCCGAAGGAGTACGACTATTTCACGAAGGATCGATACGCCGAGCCTACCGAGCCGCTGGCGCGACGCGTGTACGTTATCGTCATCGACGGGATGCGCAAGGAGCGGTTCTTCGAGGCGAACACGCCGTTCCTGGACAAGTTGCGCCTCGAAGGGACGGAGTATACGCAGATGGAGACGGTGTATCCGGCGCGAACGGTCGTCTGCTTCTCGTCGATGCATACGGGGGCGTACCCGCGCGAGCACGGCATTACGTCGAACCTCGTCATCCGGTACGGCGTGAAGGTCGAGAGCGTGTTCGACGCGCTGCGGCGGGGCGGGAAGAAAGGCCGACTGCTCGGCATCGCGCATCTCGTCGACGCGTTCGGCGACGACGTGGAGAGCATTACGGCGGTCATGAAGCACGACGAGGCGGACCCGTCGATTCTCGAGCGCGCGCTTAAAGTCGTGCGGGAGCAGGACCCGGACTTCCTGACGGTGCAATTCATCGGCACGGATCAGACGGGACATTCCCGCGGCGTGTTTTACGACGATTATATCGAGAAGATCGAAGCGGTCGACAAGCTGACGGAGACGTTCGTGAAAGAACTGGAAACCAGCGGCAAGCTGGAAAATGCAGTGCTCCTCGTCTGCGCCGACCACGGCCAAGCCGACGGCATCGGCGGCCACGGCCATCTGGACGAGGGCGAACGGTTCGTCCCGTTCTTCGTCTGGGGGCGCGGGGTGGCGCGAGGGCGCCGCGTCGAGACGCGGCATTCGCTCGTGTCGCTCGCGCCTACGATTACGCATCTGCTCGGCTGTCCGTTCCCGAGCGCTTCGCACGGCCCGACGCTCGTCGAGACGTTCCGCGACGACCGGTCCGGCGAGGGGGCGTCCAAGCGATGAAGCACATCGTCGTGTTTCTGCCCGCCTATAACGAGGCGGAGTCGCTGCCCGACGTGCTGCCGCGCATCCCGCGCGACGGCGTCGCGGGCGCGAAGGTGACGACGCTCGTCGTCGACGACGGCTCGACCGACGCTACGTCGGCCGTCGCGTCCGCTTGCGGCGCCGACCTCGTGCTGCGCATGCCGCGCAACCGGGGGCTCGGCGCCGCCGTGCGCGAGGGGCTTGCCGAGGCGGTGCGCCTCGGTGCGGACGTCGGCGTCATGATCGACGCCGACAACGAATATCCGCCGGAGTCGATCCCGGCGCTCGTGGCGCCGATCCTGCGCGGCGAAGCGGATTACGTGCTCGGCTCGCGCTTCGCCGGCACGATCCGCGGCATGAAGCGGCATCGACGGCTCGGCAATTACGCGTTCACGTGGCTGCAGCGGGCGCTGTTGGCGGCGGTCGGCCGTCCCGTGACGCTGACCGACGGGCAGTCGGGGATGCGCGCCTTTTCCCGGGAAGCGATGCTCCATGCCGAAATTATCCACGATTACAACTACGCCCAAGTCGTGACGCTGAATCTCGTGCGGAAGGGGTTTCGGCTCGCGGAGGTGCCGATCCCGTATCAAGTGCGAACGAAGGGAGAATCGTTCATCAAACTCCGGGCGTACGCGCGGAAGGTGCTGCCGGCGATCTGGCGCGAGATGCGGCGGAAGGCGGCGCCGCGATGACGACGCTCCGGGAGCGCCCGTTCTTGTCGGCGGCCGCGTTCGCGGCGCTGCTGTGCGCGCTTCGCCTCGCGTACGCGTCGCCGTATGCCGCTTCATGGGACGCGGTCGACTTCGCGCTCGCGCTCGATCGGTTCGATCTGCTGGCGATGCAGCCGCACTTCCCCGGGTACCCGTTCTTCGTATTCGCGGGCATGGCGCTGCGCCCTTGGTTCGGGGGCGACGCGGTCGCCGCGCTGGCGGGCGTCGGCGCGTTGGCGTACGCGAGCGCCGTCTGGCCGATGTACGCCCTCGCGAGGGCTGCGCTGCCCGCATGGCCCGCGGCCGCGGCGGCGGCGCTGCTTCAAGCGTCCGCCTATGCTGGGCTCGCCGCCGCGCTGCCGATGTCCGAAGCGGCCGCGGTCGGCGCGCTATGGTGGTTCGGCTATGCGGCGCTCGCCGCCTTCCGGTCGCCGCGCTTCGCGGTTCGCCTGCTGCCGGCCGCGGCGTTCGGCGCGCTGATGGGCATCCGCTTGTCCTACGTCGCGTTCGGGCTGCTGCTGTTGCCGCTGTTCGTTCGGGAATGGCGTTCGAGCCGTCTGCGCGCCTGCGGGTTTCTGCTTGCCGTCGCGGCGGCGCAGCTCGCCTGGATCGCCGCGCTCGTCGCAAGCGAGGGGAGCCTCGGCGGATTCTGGACGCTCGGCGTCGAATTCGCCCGCGGCCATTTCGCCGAGTGGGGCGGGGCGGCGACGGCGGAGACGTCCCCGCCGCTGCCGTCTCGCTTCGCGACGCTCGTCTTCCGGAACTGGCTCTGGATCGGCGTGTGCGGCGGCAGCGTCTGGAGCGCGGCCGCGCTCGTTCCGGTCGCCGTCGCCGCGCTCGCGTCCGTCGCCGGCCGGCGAGGCCGGGTTCGCGTCTCTTCGTCCGACGCCGCCGCGTTACGCTGGCTCGCCGCCGCTTGCGCCGCGTACTTCCTCTGGGCGCTCTTCGCCCAGAACATCGATAAGCCGCGGCACATCCTGCCGCTCGTCGGACCGGCGCTGTGGCTTCTCGCGCTGGGACTGCACCGCGCGTGCCGCGGCCGCCGGGCCGTCTTCGCCGCGGCGATGGCCGCCGCGTTGGCGGGGCAGCTGTTCGCCGGCCTGCGGCTGCTGGACGCTGCGCATACCGAGACGCCGGCCGTCGTCCAGCTGCACGGCTACGCTTCGGAGCGGCTCGAGGCGCCGTTCCAGCTGCTTACGTGGGAGGAGACGCGCGTGCTGGGGTACTTGGGCGCCGCGTATCCGCACAAGCGCGCGTATACGTTCGCGCTGGCGGAGGAGGAGCGCCGCGCGCGGCCGGACCGGCGAACGTACGTGACCGGCAAGGTCGTCGAAGGCTTCGCCGCGCAAGGGGTCGACGTGGCGTCGAGGTTCGTCTCCGTGGCGACGTTCGCTTCGAACGCGATCGTCGACCCGGTGTATCACGAAATCACCTTATACGAGTGGAAAGAGGAAGAGGAAGCCCTTCGTCCGACGGATTGACCGTCGGCGGGGGCTTTTCTTTTTCACCACAACAACCATTCGGGTATCGGCTCCTCAGTTTTCGTGGCACGCCGCCCCTATATTGGGGGACCCGCGCCGCAATTTCACGCGGCAACGACGGGGGCTCGGATGGACATGGATTTTTCCTTCCCGAAACATGTATTTTTTCGTTGACAGCCTAATTGAAAGTGATTATCATTACACATGGGGCGGGACTGAAAATCATTCTCACAACAACGACGACCACCACCTCCTCAACACATCATGAAGGGCGTGGAATGCCATGAAATGTTCTATCCGATCCATGCTGCTCGCGGTTGCGCTGCTTCTGCTCGTCCCGCAGCAGGTCGGCGCTTATTCCTACGGCGATCCGAATCAAGAGGTCATCGCCGAAGCGATGAAGGAGATGATCGCCAAGCTCCCGTCCGGAGCGCCGGATTGGACGGCGGTCGGCGATATTTATAAAGTGCACCGTCCCGAGATCGAATCGCACTTCGGCGCGTCCGTGGCGACGACGCTCGATGCGGACATCCAGGCCGAAGACAAGGAGCGGTTTCTCTCGAATTACAAAGCGCTGCTCGTCCTGAATCTGGCGCGGCGCTTCGAATACGCGAATAAAGACGTGAAAGACTATTCGGCCGCCAAGCTGCTGCTTGCGAAGGCCAAGGGCACTTACGACGTGCTCCAGCCGTACGTCGCGGACGACGCGACGGACGCGGCGGTGCGGACGGCGTTCGACGAGGCGCTGGCCGCGCTCGGCAACCCCGGGCTGTTCGGCGTCGGCGAACAGCCCGTCGATCCCGAGACGTTCAAGGCGAGGACGGACCTCATCTTAAGCAAGCTGAAGCCGCTCTTCAAGCTGCAAGCGGCCGCGGCGGAGCAGCCGACCGCCGCCGAACCGGCGAAGCCGACTCCGGCGGCGCCGGCCAAGTCCGAACCGGCCAAGACGACGGAGCCCGCCAAGACGGAGCCGTCGAAGACGACCGCCGATTCGCAGAAGCCGGCCGCGTCCGAGCCGAAGGCGGAGGTCGAGCCGGCGAAGCAAGAGGAGCCGGCCAAGACGGCGGGGCCGGAGGAAGCGCAGCCGGAGCAAGAGGCGACGCCGACCGAGGCGCAAGCCGAGACGGAGATCGCCCCGGCGGCGGTAGAGGAAGCGGCGCCCGAACAGGACGCAGCGGCGGCAACGGCGGAGACGACGACCGCAGCCGCGGAGCCCGCGCCGGAAGCGGCGGGCCACGCGCCGATGGAACGGCAGAGCCGCACGAACCCGATGGTCAGCGTCGCGGTGATCGGCGCGGTGGCGATCGCCGCCGCCGGCGGCATCGTCTACGCGAAGAAACGGAAGCTATTCTGAGCAATCATCCTATACATAAAGTCTAAAGGAGCTAATCATGATGAAGAAAAGCATCGCCCTGCTGTTATCCGCATCGCTCGTTTTCGGTTCCGTGCCCGCGGCGTTCGCGGCCCAGACGTCGTTCGAAGTGACGACGGACGTGAAGGCGCAAGTCGCGTTGAGCGACGCCTACAAGAGCATTCTCGCGTTGTTCCCGGCCGACGCCACGGCGCCGCCGGTCGATCTCGCCAAGGTCAAGGCGGAGTACGAAGCGAAGTTTCAAGCCGACGTGAAAGTCGTGAACGCGGAGATCGATACGCTCGTCACGCAGACGCTCGACCTCGCGATCAAGGGCGACCTGAGCGCAGGCCAAGCGAAGCAAGCGATCGACAAGGGGCTGCAATGGTATTTCTACGGCGTCATTACGAACCTGACCCGTTACGAGGCGCTGCCCGCGCTGGAGAAGGGCGACAAGGCGGCCGCGACGGCGGCGCTCGATAAAGCGATCGAGCTGTACGCAAGCGTACTGGAACCGACAGCCCAGAAACGCGACAACTACTATAAAGACTACGGCGTCATGACGGTCGACACGCTCGCGACCGCGGTGGAAGGACTGCAGCAAGCGGTGGATGAAGGCGACGTATTGACGTACAAGATTTACCGCCAGATGTTCGACAAGACGCTGATCAAGGTGTTCCACCTCGCGGCGATCAAGTACGCGAAGACGGCGCCGACGGCGGCGGAAGCGACCGCGGCGATCGAGATGACGGAAGGCTTCTTCTTCTTCGCGCCGATCTACAACTCGCTCAGCGGCGGAAGCAAGGCGGACGCGGACGCGGTTCGCGCGGCGTTCGGCAGCGGCGACCCGGCGCAGCTGAACGAGGCGGAGGTGAAGCATCGGTTCGCGGCGATGTTCAACGGCAAGATCGGCGGCTACGCGACTCGCGTGCTGACCGACGAGCTGCCGAACGGCAAGCATGAGGCGGCGATCGAGCACGCGATGGAAGGCAACATGTTCCTCGTCGCGGAAGAAGTGCTCATCAAGGAGCAGCTCGGGGAAGAAGCGTATGCCGAAGCGCTCGATCATGCGGAGCTGTACTTGGCGGCGGTGGAAGCGAACGACCGGGCGGCGGCGAACGAGCATGTCGTCGCCTACCTGAAAATCATAGCGCAGCTGGACGGCGTCGTCTTCGCGATCGGCTCGAACGAGCTGACGGTCGACGGCGAAGCGGTAACGGTGGACGCTGCTTCCTACGTCAACGCCGAGACGAACCGCACGCTCGTGCCGACGCGCTTCATCTCGGACGCGATCGGCGCGACGGTCGCCTTCGACGAAGCGACGCAGGTCGTCACGCTGACGAAGGGCGAGCAGACGATCGAGCTGAAGCTCGGTTCGGACGAAGTCGTCGTGAACGGCACGGTCGATCCGGCCAAGAAGCTCGACCAGACGGTCGCGACGAAGGACGGACGCAGCTTCATTCCGCTCCGCGCGGTCGCCGAGCTGTTCGGCAACAATGTGTTCTACGCGAACGGCGAAGTCGTCATTACGGAATAATTTTCAGGATTATATAGAGAGAGGGTGACGATCCATGGATTTTCAAGCGTTCCTCATCACGTTTCGCGAAGCGCTCGAAGCGCTGTTGATCATCGGCGTGATCGTCACCTACTTGACGCGCATCGGCGAGAGCAAATGGAACAAGTGGGTATGGCTCGGCGTCTTTCTGGCGCTCCTGTCGAGCTACGGGGTGGCGCTGGCGTTCCAGGTCGTGCTGACCGGCTTCGCGGCGATGGCGAGCCATATTTATCTCAAGATCGGCATTCTGCTCGTTTCGTCGGCGTTGCTGACGCATATGATCTTGTTCATGGCGAAGCAGGGGCGCGATATGCGCGGGGAAGTGCAATCGAAGGTCGCCGCCATCCTGACGACCGGCAGCGTGATCAACATGCTGGTGCACGCGTACCTGATTACGCTGCGAGAGGGCATCGAGACGGTGTTCTTCTTCGCGGCGATTTCGGGCGGCGACATCGAGCAGGCGATCCGAAGCTGGGGGGCGCTGCTCGGGCTCGTCGTCGCGATCGTCGTCGCGTGGACGTTCTTCCGGGGCGCCCGGAAGGTGCCGCTCGGCACGTTCTTTAAGATTACGGGCGCGTTCCTCGTGCTGATCGCCGCCGGGCTGCTCGTGCAGGGCGTCGGCATCATGCAGGACGTCGGCATGCTCGGCACGCTGTATAAGACGCCGGGCGGCCAGATCGGCGCGCTGTACGATCTTACCTGGCTCATGCCGGAGCATCCGCAGGATTACGAGCATTACTTGCGGGATTACGGCGTCGCTCCGTTGATCGACGGGCAGGTCGGCATCTTCTTCAAAGCGTTCCTCGGCTATACGCAAGACCCGTCCGTGGAAGAATTTCTCGCGTATTGGGGATACTACTTCTTGGTATTCGCGTTGATCGTCCGGCAGCGCAAGAAGGAAAGCGCGGCCGTCGAGACGCCGATAATTCAACCGTGAAGGTGAGCGCATGAAGGTCAAAGTCTGCTGCAAAAACTTGAAGCGCTGCGACGGAAAATCGGCGGTGAAGGCGCTGAAGGGCGAATTCCCCGACGTGAAGTGGAAGAAGAAAGATTGCCTCGGCCGCTGCGGCGCCTGCAAGAAGGGCGCGATCGCGGAGGTCGGCAAGGGCGAAGCGTTCCTCTGCAAGAAGGACCCCGACACGTTGTACGCCGAGCTGAAGAAGCTGTTGGTCTCGGCGAAAACCGGATAGTTTCGAAAAAAAACGCGGTCGCCGCTATGGCGATCGTGTTTTTTTGCCGTTTCTCAACAGGAACGCCGCCGGCGACCCGGAATGGGTCGGAGTAGGCGAGCCGAGCGTTCGGCGACCCGGAACGGGTCAGGAGGCGGCATACGACGTTCGCCGTTGACCCGGAATGGGTCGGAGTGGGCGAGCCGAGCGTTCGGCGACCCGAAACGGGTCAGGAGGCGGCGTACGATGTTCGCCGGTGACCCGGAATGAGTCGGAGTGGGCGAACCGAGCGTTCGGCGACCCGAAACGGGTCAGAAGAAGGCGAGCGACGTTCGCCGGTGACCCGGAATGGGTCCGAGGGGGCGAGCCGAGCGTTCGGCGACCCGAAACGGGTCAGGAGGCGGCGTACGATGTTCGCCGTTGACCCGGAATGGGTCGGAGTGGGCGAGCCGAGCGTTCGGTGACCCGAAACGGGTCAGGAGAAGGCGAGCGACGTTCGCCGGTGACCCGGAACGGGTCTGAGGGGGCGAGCCGAGCGTTCGGCGACCCGAAGCGGGTCAGGAGAAGGCGAGCGACGTTCGCCGTTGACCCGGAATGGGTCGGAGTGGGCGAGCCGAGCGTTCGGCGACCCGAAACGGGTCAGGAGAAGGTGAGCGACGTTCGCCGGTGACCCGGAACGGGTCTGAGGGGGCGAGCCGAGCGTTCGGCGACCCGAAACGGGTCAGGAGGCGGCATACGATGTTCGCCGGTGACCCGGAACGGGTCTGAGGGGGCGAGCCGAGCGTTCGGCGACCCGAAACGGGTCAGGAGGCGGCATACGATGTTCGCCGGTGACCCGGAACGGGTCTGAGGGGGCGAGCCGAGCGTTCGGCGACCCGAAACGGGTCAGGAGGCGGCATACGATGTTCGCCGGTGACCCGGAACGGGTCTGAGGGGGTGAGCCGAGCGCTCGGCGACCCGAAGCGGGTCAGGAGGCGGCGAGTGACGTTCGCCGGTGACCCGGCGGAACGGGTCTGAGGGGTGAGCCGAGCGTTCGGCGACCCGAAGCGGGTCAGGGAGGAACGAAGTTATATACTCACGCAACTTCGCATCGTTTGCCGATTTGCAAACGTTCTAAACTTTTGTTTGACCAATAACCGCAAACTCGGTACAATAACGTTTGTCGTAAGGCAAACATTATTGCGAGGTGTTTATATGTTTTCGAATCGTTACGTGAATACGATCCTTCTGTCGAGGGTGCTGCTGCAGCTTGGGATTTGGATCCGCAACTTCGCGATCTTGCTCTACGTCATGGACGTCACGAACAACGACCCTACCTACGTCTCGCTCATCTCGGTGGCGGAGTTCGGGCCGATCTTCTTGTTCGCGCTCGTCGGCGGCACGTTCGCCGATCGCTGGCGGCCGAAGCGTACGATGGTGTGGTGCGACCTGCTGTCCGCTTCGTCGGTCGTGCTCGTCTTGGCCGCGCTCGCGTCCGGCGTGTGGCAGGCCATTCTGCTCGGCACGTTCGTCTCGGCGAGCTTGTCGCAATTTTCCCAGCCTTCCGCCATGAAAATCTTCAAAACCCAGGTGCCGCCGGAACGGCTGCCCGGAGTGATGGCGCTGTTCCAGTCGATGGTGGGCATCTTCACCGTCGCCGGCCCGGCGCTCGGTACGGTCGTCTACCAGCGATACGGTATCGAGACGGCGCTCGCGATGACGACGGTCCTATTTCTAGGCTCCGGTCTCATTCTGACGCGCCTTCCGCGCGACGCGGCATCGCCCGGCCGCCCGTCGTCCGCCGGCAGCATCCGGCAGGAGCTCGCGGCGGGCCTCAAGTACGTGCGCAGCCGCCGGGAGCTGACGGCGCTCGTCGCGGTGTTCGCGGTATCGGGCTTGGCCGCGGGGCTTACGCAACCGCTTATGGCCTTCGTTCCGATCGACAATCTGGGGTTAGACAAGACGTTCTTGCAGTGGCTGCTCATGGCGAACGGCATCGCCATGCTCCTCGGCGGCGCGGTCCTGATGAGCGTCGCGAAGAAATTTCCTCCGCAGCTGCTGCTGACGTTCGGCCTCACGCTCGGCGCGCTGTGCACGGCCGGTACGGGCTTCTCCGTCTCCGTCGCTTTGACGGTCGCCTTGCAGGCGTTCGCCGGGTTCGGCGCTCCGTTCATCCACGCCAGCGTGCAGACGCTCCTGATGCGGTACGCGGAGGCGGGTTTCGTCGGCCGGGTCAGCGGCGTCGTGTCGCCGGTGTTTTCCGGCACGATGGTGATCGGCATGGGGATCGCGGGACCGCTCAAGACCGCGACGACGCTGCCGACGGCGTTCGCCGCGGGCGGCGCGTTGTTCTTGGTCGGCGCGGCGCTGCTGCTGCCGCTCCTGCGCGCAGGCCGTCGCCCCGGCGCCGCCGCGCAGGCGTAACCTGGCCGTTTTGCTAGGGGGCGGCGGTCTGTTACAATGGTAGCGAGTCTGTCATGCGAAAGGAACGAAACCTTTTCCCCAATGAAAACGGTCTTAGCTACCCTGAATGCGAAATACATTCATATGTCCCTCGCGCTGCGCTACCTGAAAGCCTATAGCGAGAAGGAGTTCGACATCGAGCTCGCGGAATATACGATCAAGGATCCGGCCATGAACGTGGTGACCGATTTGTTTCGGCGCGCCCCCGACGTGGTCGGGTTTTCGTGTTATATCTGGAATATCGAAGAGACGATCGGCATTGTTCGCATGCTGAAGAAGATCCGCCCCGACGTGCGCGTCGTGCTCGGCGGACCCGAGGTGTCGTACGACACGCAGTATTGGATGGAGCGCTTGCCGGAGGTCGACTTCATCGTCATGGGCGAGGGCGAGGAGACGCTGCACCATTTGCTGACGGAGCTGCGGGACGGTTCCAACAAGTTCCACTTCGTGTTCGGCATCGCGTATCGCGGACGGGACGGGGCGGTCGTCTTGAATCCGGGCCGGCCGAAGGCGGCGCTCGACGATTTGCCGTCGCCGCATTATTTCGCGGATGACGTACCGCAGCTGCCGACGCGCGTCGTGTACTTCGAAACGTCGCGCGGCTGCCCGTTCTCTTGCCAGTTCTGCTTATCCTCGATCGAGGTCGGCGTGCGGTATTTCGACATCGAGCGGACGAAGCGGGACTTGCTGCATCTGATTCGGTCGGGGGCGCGTCTCATTAAGTTCGTCGACCGGACGTTCAACATCAAGCGCGACTATGCTTTGGAAATTTTTCAATTCTTGATCGACAACCACGGCGGGTCGTGCGTGTTCCAGTTCGAAATTACGGCGGACATTATGCGGCCGGAGGTGATCGCGTTCCTGAGCGAGCATGCGCCCCCGGGCGTGTTCCGGTTCGAGATCGGCGTGCAGTCGACGAACGAGGAGACGAACGAAATCATTCAGCGCCGGCAAAACTTCGCCAAGCTGTCGCGCACGGTGACGATGATCAAGGAGAGCGGCAAGATCGACCAGCACTTGGATTTGATCGCGGGGCTGCCGGAGGAAAATTACGAGTCGTTCCGCAAGACGTTCAACGACGTGTTCGCGCTGGGGCCGGAGGAGCTGCAACTCGGTTTCTTGAAAATGCTCCGCGGCACCGGCGTCCGCGCCCGCGCCGCCGATTACGGCTACGTCTATATGGATCATGCGCCGTACGAAATTCTCGGGAACGACGTGCTGCCGTTCTCGGACATCGTGCGCATCAAGCAGGCCGAGGACGTGCTCGAGAAGTATTGGAACGCGCACCGCGCGGACGCGTCGGTGCGGTACTTGATCGACGAGGCGTTCCCGTCGGCGTGGGACTTCTTCCAAGGCTTCGGCGCATATTGGGAGTCTCGGGGCTGGGAGCGCATCGGGCATCAGCTCGAAGATCTGTTCTCGCGGCTGCGCGAGTTCGTCGCGATGGAGGCGGCCGCCGCGCTGCCCGCGGCGGAGGGGCTCATGAAGCTGGATTACTTCCGCCAGCATAAATACCGCCCGCGCAAGCTATGGTGGGACATGTCGTTGTCGCCGGAGGAGCACGCGTTCTGGATGCGCCGGCTCGTCGAGCGGCCGCTGGACGCCGGCGAGCCGTTCGCCGCGCTGCGATTGTCGGAGCGCGAGCTCCATAAGCAGGTCATGATCGACCGGGTGCCGTTCGATCTGGCCGCGTATCTCGCGGACGGCGTCGTCCGGGTCGGGCCGGGGACCGATTCGCTGCTCGTCGCCCGCTTCTCCGCCGACGCCGAGCGCCGCGCGGACATCTACGCGATGCCTCTCTCGTCCGCCGCCGTTATCTAACGGCGGCTTTTCTTGCGGAGACGGTGCCGGAAGAGAAGGAGGTCGGAAGGAGCTGCAGTTCGCCGAGTCCGCATCCGTCAAGGTAACTTACGCGCAAAGAAATCGCCGCATCCTCCTAGGTCATGGAGGGTGCGGCGATTTCCGTCTTTCGGATGAAACTCTGGGCTTTATCCCGGCACTTGGCCGACCAATAGCATCTCGCGTTCCCAATGACGGTGCTGCGCTATGGCATCCGCGAATGCGGTGCCGAAGGCGGCAAGATCCGTTGCGTTGCGGACGGAGATCGTTCCCATCTCGTTGAACAGCTGCCCTTGGGCGTCGATTCCGGCCAGCGTCGTACCGACGATCTGGGAGGCCGCCAGCAGGTCGACGCCTTCGTTGGACGCGCCGACGGTCTTGGCATGCTTGAAAGCTTCGTTCACGAAGTGGAGCGCGTCGCCATTGCCTTGCAGGGCGTCGACGCTCTGCCGACCGCCCGGAATGTAGACGGCATCATAATAGACGGAGGCGGTATTCAAGAAATGCTTGTTCGCTTCGATCTGAGGACCTTCCGCGCTCGTATACATCCCCAATCGCTTGGCGACGATGTCCGCTTTCACGCCCGCGCCGTTCAACGCATTGAGCATCTGCGTCACTTCGTTATGGCTGAACCCATGATCGAGAACGATCGCCGCCTTGCGGGTCCGCGCCGTCTTCACGGTGTTCATCTGGCTTAACGCGGGAGAAGATGCCGCGGTCTGCGCCTGCTCCGGGGACGCGGCGGGCGGCGTCGCCCCGACCCCTTCGGCGATTTTCACCGCCAGACCGTTGTCTACCCGGTTGAACATGTCGACGACGCGTTGCCGGATTTCCTTGCTCATCACGCTGCCCACCTCGAAATGGAACGCCTTGACGATATGTTCCTGCTCGATCGCCGACATGCTGTTCCAGAACAGTCTGGCTTGGCTGAAGTGGTCGTTGAAGCTTTCGCTGCGCGCTCGAATTTTTTTGCCTTCCACCTTTTCCGCATAGTGCTTGTACCCGTCCGGCGCCGGGAACGGCGAGTTCCCTTGAATCGAGTTCGGCGAATAACTGGTAACGCCCCGGTCGATCGTCATGCGATGATATCCGTCGCGTTGATTGTTGTGCACGGGCGCCACCGGCCGGTTGATCGGGATCTCGTGGAAGTTCGGGCCGCCTAGTCGGATTAATTGCGTATCCGTATAAGAAAATAACCGTCCCTGAAGCAGCGGATCGTTCGTGAAGTCGATGCCGGGTACGACGTTCCCAGGGTGGAAAGCCACTTGCTCGGTTTCGGCGAAGAAGTTCTCCACATTGCGATTCAAGGTCATCTTGCCGACCTTCACTACAGGAATCGTCTCTTCGGGCCAAATCTTGGTCGGATCCAAAATATCGAAGTCGAACTTGAATTCGTCGGCCTCGTCCAACAATTGCATGCCGAGCTCGAATTCGGGGAAATCCCCCATGTTGATGGCGTCGTACAGGTCCCGGCGATGCACGTCCGGATCCTTCCCGGCCAGCTTCTGGGCCTCGTCCCATACGAGGGAATGTACGCCGAGCATAGGCTTCCAATGAAATTTCACGAAGGTGGCTTTCCCTTGCGCATTTACGAGTCGGAACGTGTGGACCCCGAAGCCCTCCATCATCCGGAAGCTTCTCGGGATGCCCCGGTCCGAGAGGAGCCACATAATCATATGAGCGGTTTCGGTGTTGCTCGCGACGAAATCCCAAAACGTATCGTGCGCCGCGGAGGCCTGCGGGATTTCATTATGCGGCTCCGGCTTGATGGAATGCACCATATCCGGGAATTTGATGGCGTCTTGAATGAAGAACACAGGCATATTGTTGGCGACGAGGTCGTAGTTGCCTTCTTCGGTGTAAAACTTGGTGGAGAACCCGCGAACGTCCCGCACCGTATCGGCCGAACCGCGAGAGCCGACGACCGTCGAAAACCTGACGAAGACGGGAGTTTGCGCCGATGGATCTTGCAGGAACTTAGCCGAGGTATATTCCGTCAGGGGCTTGTATACCTGGAAGACGCCGTGCGCGCCGAAGCCGCGGGCGTGGACGACGCGCTCGGGAATTCGCTCATGGTCGAAGTGCGTCATTTTCTCGCGGAAGTGGAAATCCTCCATCAAGGTAGGCCCGCGTCCGCCGGCCTTTAAAGAATCATTCGTATCGGTCACCTTGACCCCTTGATTCGTCGTCAGCGGTTGGTTCGTATGATCAACCGTATACTCCTTCAACTGATCCTGCTTTGCCGTTTCGCTAGGCGGGCGATTCTGTTCCAACGTGAAACCTCCTGACATTTACTTGCTTACCCCTTTTATACCCCGCGCGAGCCAAGAGTAAACTTTCGTATATTACGGTGTCGCGGAGAAGTTGTGGCAAGGCAAAATAAAAGCCCTCCCGGTTCCCGGGAGGGCGATGTTGCTTATAAGGCTTAAGGCACGTAGCTGCGGAGCACGGTCAGGCCGCCGGTCAGCTTGTAATCGCCGAGGTTGGCCGGGAGGAGGAAGCAGTCGCCCGGACGCAGCGGCGCTTCGCCGCCGGCCCAGCGGATGGCGCCGTCGCCTTCGCAGACGATGAGAATCTGGAAGCTGTCCGCGGACGTGGACAGCGCCCACTCGCCGGAGGCGCGGCCCTTCTCCACCGTGAAGTAAGGGGAAGCGGCGAGCGGCAGCCACGCGTTGTCCGCTGGGAGCTCGGTCTTGCCGTACGACGCGCCGGCGCCGTCGTACGCGATAACGTTCAGCGAGTCCTCGATATGGAGCTCGCGCGGCTTGCCGTCCAATCCCGGACGGTTGTAATCGTACAGGCGGTAGGTCGTGTCGGAGTTTTGCTGAATCTCCGCCACGAGCACGCCCGCTCCGAGCGCATGCACCGTGCCTGCAGGGATGTAGAACGTATCGCCCGGCTTCGCCTCGACTTCATGCAAGCAGTCGAGGATCCGCCCCTGGTCGATCGCCGCAGCCAACGTCTCCCGGTCGACGCCTTCGCGCAGACCGTAGATGATCTTCGCGCCCGGCTTCGCGTCGAGCACATACCACATCTCCGTCTTGCCCAGCTCGCCGGCGCCCAGACGCTCGTAGTCGTCGTTCGGGTGCACCTGGACGGATAGATCGTCGCTGCAATCAAGCAGCTTGATCAATAGCGGGAAGCGGCCCGTCTTCGCGCTAATGCCGCGCGCCCCGAGCCATTCCGCCCCGAACCGCTCGCGCAGCTCGTCGAGCCGGACGCCTGCGAGGGCCCCGTCCGCCACGGCAGTCGTCCCGTTCGGATGCTCGCCGATCATCCAGCCTTCGCCGATATTGCCGGCCGGCAAGTCGAAGCCGAACCGCTCCAGCTCCCGCGCGCCCCAGACGCGCTCCTTAAATTCCGGTACAAACTTCAATGGATATGGCGTTACCACGAAATCATCTCCCCAATGAGTGCAATCGCATTAGTTTCGCTTCTCCGCGGCCACCACGTACGGCGGCGCGCTTCGCTGATTCAGAAAACGATACGTCATCGCTTGATACCGCGCCTGCTCCAAAGCCGCCGCCCACGCCTCGACGGCGGCGGCTTCCTCGGCGCCGCCCGGGTGGCCCGGATACACGACGGCGCACAGGACGCCGCCGGGCCGAAGCGCCGCGAGCCCCGCGTCCAACGCCTGCAGCGTGGACGCAGGCGTCGTCACGACGCTGCGATCGCCGCCGGGCAGGTAGCCGAGGTTGAACAGGACGGCGGCGACTCGGCCGTGCTCCTCGGCGGGCAGCGCCTCGGCCAACTCCGCGTGGTCGCGCAGCAGCAGCGAGCATCGCGAGGCCGGCACACCGGCCGCCGCCAACCGCTCGCGGGTGTTCGCCAGCGCGGCCTCCTGCACGTCGAACGCATACACGCGGCCGCCTTCTCCTACGAGGCCTGCAAGAAACAGCGTGTCGCGCCCGTTGCCCATCGTCGCGTCGACCGCGACGTCGCCGGGCCGCACCCGCTCCCGCGCCAAGGCGTGAGCGAACGACAGGATCGAAAGAAAGCCCATCCCGCGCTTACCTCCCGATCTCCGCAGCCGCGGGCCGCCACAGCTTGCCCTGCCACGTATCGCGGCGGATCAGCTCGGCGTCGATCGCGTTCAGCACTTCCCACTTGCGCAGGCTCCACATCGGCCCGATGAGCAGGTCGCGCGGCGCGTCGCCGGTCACCCGGTGCACGATCATCTCCGGGGGCAGCCGCTCGAGCGTATCGACGACGAGGCCGACGTATTCGTCCCGCTCGAGGAACCGCAGCAGCCCGGCCTCGTACTGCTTCACCATCGGCGTCTTGCGCATGAGGTGGAGCAGGTGGATCTTGATCCCCTGCACGTCCATCCGCGACACCGCTTCGCCCGTCTCGAGCATCATCTCGTGCGTCTCCTGCGGCAAGCCGTAAATAATGTGCGCGCACACGCGAATGCCCCGCGCCCGCAATTTCTCTACGGCGCGAAGATACGTCTCCGTGTCGTGCGCCCGGTTAATCAAGACGGACGTCGACTCGTGCACCGTCTGCAGCCCCATCTCGAGCCACAAATACGTTCGCTCGTTCAACTCCGCCAGGTAATCGACGACGTCGTCCGGCAAGCAGTCCGGGCGCGTCGCGATCGACAGCCCCACCACCCCCGGCAGCGCCAAGATCGCCTCGTAATACTCGCGCAGTTCGCTCACCGGCGCGTACGTATTCGTATACGCCTGGAAGTAGCCGATATACTTCGCGTTCGGCCACTTCGCGTGCTGGCGGTCGCGCACCTTCTCGAACTGCACGACGAGGTCGTCGCGCCGGCTGCCGGCGAAGTCGCCGGACCCGCGCGCGCTGCAGAACGTACAGCCGCCCGTCGCGATGGAGCCGTCCCGGTTCGGGCACGTGAAGCCGGCGTCGAGCATCACCTTGAACACCTTCTCGCCGAACTGCTCCCGCATCTCGGTATTCCATGTATGAAACCGCTTGTCCCCCCATAGGAGCGGGGCCGTGGCGACGTCCGTCATTCGAGTCATTCGAACCATCTCGATTCCTAAAAAAATTTTTCGTCTTTCATTGTACCGTAATTAGGCGAAGGAAGGAAACGGAGCGAGTTTCGCCGACTCAACGCCCCTTGGCGCGCGATTTCCGGCGGCGGATCGACCGAAATCCGTACGTTGGGAGAGGGAACGACGATGAAGGTACGGAGTCGGGACAAGCCTGTTTTCGCGAATAGACAGCGCTTTCAACTTGACATATCTCACATGTTATGTTATATTACAAGTGTGTCGCAGCAAGGAAAATCCTTGTATCACTGCCGTGTTGTTTGGGGTTTGTGCGGGAAGGGCACACTGAAATTACCTTCCGAAAATTTGCATAGACGAGGTGATCGACATGGCGCACGAAGTAGCGGTTCCTCATGGCGAGGAGAAAATCGTGGTCGAGTTGACGGTGAAGGAAGCGATCGCCCTCACGGGCATCAAGTTCAACGAGCAGCCGGAGCTTCTCCCGAGCGCTCGCAAGAAGCTGAAAGAAACCGTCGAGAACAAAATGCTGAAGCAATAGTCGAACTAGCGAATGCACGCATATCGAAGAGCTTTCCTGCGGAGCGGGAGGGCTCTTTTTCGTGGGAACGACCTGCGGAACAATGGCGCTTTACAAGCCCGCCCCGAATTGGGCACAATAGGGGAAGCGAATTGCCGATAGGCATGAAAGATAAAGGGGAACGACACCGAATGACGCGTTTACGTAGAAGAACCGGAACGAAAGAGCTGCTGCAGACGTTGGAGGAGCGCGTCGTCCTGCAGCCGAAGCAATACAAGGGCCGCTGGCGCGAGGTGTTCGGCAACGACCGCCCGATTCACGTGGAGCTCGGCATGGGCAAGGGCCGGTTCATCAGCTTGATGAGCCTGCAGCATCCCGAATGGAATTTCATCGGGATCGATATGTACGACGAGCTGATCCGCAAGGGCAGCGAGAAAGCCGAGGAGACGCGCGAGGCGTGGGCGGCGGAGCATGGCGGCGCGGAGGCGCCGAACAACCTCAGGCTGGCGCTCGGCAATATCGAAGGGATCGAGGAGATGTTCGCGCCGAACGAGATCGAGCGTATCTATCTCAACTTCAGCGACCCGTGGCCGAAGACGCGCCATGCGAATCGCCGCCTGACGCACGCGAATTTCTTGACGAAGTACATCGACATCTTGAACGAGGACGGCGAGATCCATTTCAAGACCGATTCCCGGTCCTTGTTCGAATTCTCGCTCAATTCGTTCGCCGAGATGGAGCTGATGATGCGCAACATTTCGCTCGACCTGCACGCGCAAGGTCCGGCGCCGAACAACGTCATGACGGAATACGAGACGAAGTTCTCGGGTCAGGGCGTGAACATTCACCGCGTCGAAGTGATCGTGGGGGAGCGGGCCGTCGCGAGGCGCAGGGAGTTAACGGCCGCGAAGAAGGCATAGGACGCAGCAGAAGCTCTGCTACGTCCTACAGGCAGCCGGTTATGAAATGAACTTGTCGATGTCGAGAATGCCGACCATGCCCTGTTCGGCCACGCCGATCCCGGATAATCGGGAGTTCGCCCCCTCCGCGGAAGCCGGAAGGGGACGAAGCTCCCGATACCGGGTGACCTTGATCACCTCGTCTACGATGACGCCGAGCAACGACTTGCCTTCGTCTTGGAAGACGATAATGCGGGAGCGTTTCTGTTCGGAGTCGCAACGCGTGCCTAGCGTCTCGCCGAGATCGAGAACGGGCAGTACGTCGCCTCTCAAATTAATAATGCCCTTGAATTGCGAGTCGGCGCCAGGCACATAAGTGATTCTGGGGATTCGAATAATTTCCTTGATTTTAAAGATCGTTATCGCGTACTTCTCCGCGCCGATTCGGATTTCCACGAATTGCTCCGCTTGCGTTTGCATACCCGAAGCCCCCCTCTACACCTTGAACGAGGAGACCGATTCCGACAACGATTCCGATAGCTTGGACAGCGATTGGGAAGCGTTAGCCACTTCTTGGGAAGCGGCCGCCGCTTCCTCGCTCGCGGCCGCGATCGTCTCGATGGCGTTTAAAATATTGCCGGATTGGGCGGTTTGCTCCTCGGCGGCGGCTGCGATCTCCAATACTCTAGCGGAAGTGTTCTCGACCATTCCGACGATAGAGCCGAACGCTTGGCCGCTCTGCTCGGTATACGCAGCCGTCTGCTCCGTAGCCTTGACGCTCTGCTTCATATTGTTTTGCATGCTGCGGATGATGCCGGCGATTTCCTTCGTCGCGTCGCTGCTCCGCTCCGCGAGCTTTCGAACCTCGTCGGCGACGACCGCGAAGCCGCGTCCATGGTCGCCCGCCCGGGCCGCCTCGATGGCCGCGTTCAGCGCCAGCAAGTTCGTCTGATCCGCGATCTCGTCGATGACCTCCACGATTTCCCCGATCTTGTCCGAGTCGCTTTCCAGAATGTTGATCTGCCGGCAAAGCTCGTTCATCCCGTCAGAGGTTTTCTGGATGATTATCCCGCCCTCCCGGGCGATTTCGGACGTCTTCCCTGCGATTTCCGCCGCGTGTTCCGTATTGGACGCGATCGTCTCCATGCTGGCGTTGAGCTCTTTAAACAACTCGTTAATTTGAAGCGCGGCCGCGGACTGTTCTTGGTTGCCGCTGGCGATTTCCTCGGTCGAAGCGGAGATTTCCTGAGACGCTCCCGACACTTCGCGGGACGAATCTATGATATTGCGGATGATGGCTTGATAACTGGAGAGCATAGAGTTGAACGATTTCGCCAGCTGCCCGATTTCGTCCTTGCCGGTGTCCGGCAGGCGCCGCGTCAAGTCTCCCTCGTTGTTCGCCAGCTCGCCCATCGTCCGAGCGATCGTCTTCAACGGACGGAGCCTCGCGAATAGCAACCAGATGGAGCCGGCCATCGCGAAGGATACGACGACGATCAAACCGATCATGACGTACAGCATGAAGTAGAAGCGGTTTTGCGCCGTTTCGGTTTCCTGCTCCGCTCGCGTATTCATTACGTTTTGGAATTCGTCGATCGGCTCCATAATCATTTTCTTATCGGCATCGTACTGTTCGCTGAACATAAGCTTGCGGGCCTCGTCGAAGTTGCCGGCCTCCGCAGCCGCGATCGCGGCATCCTCCGTCCGGACGAGCGAGTCGGATCGGCGCTTGGCCTCTTCGATCAGCTCCAATTCTTCGATGGGGGAGCCGAGCTCCTTCAATCGCTCGACGACCCGATCCCGGGTTTTCGTCTCGTTGACCTCTCGCCAGTAGTTATCGTAATGCTTCCGTTCCCCGAACTGTACGAAATTTCTTGCTTCGTTGGTCAAGTAATCGGATGCGTCCGCCAAGTCGATCCCGAGCTGCTTGAATTCCCCCTGGCGGCTCACGGCATCCCGTACATTCGAATAGTCGGATTGAAGCTGCCATACGGAATACGAAAGAGCTCCCCCCAACAGTAAAAACACAATCCCCATAGACTTGAGCAGCGTAGAAATCTTCATCGCGGCATGTCACCCTTTCAGCAGGTTTTCTAGTGATGTTATGGGTTGTACATATGTAGTCTATGAGGATAAAGCCCTATGCGTAAACGCTTTAATAACCGTTTCAAATCCTATTGACGCTGCCAAGATTTATATGGTAAACGGGGTCCGAGGGTTAAAAAGGCAGGACACGAAAAGGGCCCCCCGGCAAGCAGTTCGTCTGCTTGCGCGGGAAGCCCCGACGGGTAATCCTATGGTTTCAATAACTTCAATTCACCATCTGCAAGATCGCCTTCGAGCAATCCTCCGGATTCGTTTGTTTCAGCATCTGCGTCACCGCGCGCCGCCGCTGCAGCACTTCGTCGTATTGCATGACGAGCCGGTTGAACCAGTAATCGATCGTCTCGACCGACTTCAGCTGCTCGCCGAAGCCGTTGCTCGTGAAATACTGCGCGTTCTCCTCTTCCTGCCCCGGAATCGCCTCGTGGAACAGCATCGGCAGCCCCTTCGCGAGCGCCTCCGTGCACGTCATGCCGCCGGGCTTCGTAATGAGCAAATCGGAAATTTCCATCAGCTTGTCGACGTCGCGCGTAAAGCCGAGCAGCTTGATGTTTTCGTGCTTGAACGCTGGATCCTCCGACATCTCGTCGAGCGCCTTGCGGTTGTTGCCGAGCACGAAGATGAATTGGATCCGGTCGCGCCAAGCGACCATGTATTGGAGCAGCTCCTCTTGATTCACGAGCCCCCATCCGCCGCCCATGACGAGCACGGTCGGCATCGGCTTGAGGCCGAATTCGGCGCGGATCTCGTCCTTATCCTGATGCTCCCAGAAGTTCGGATGCACCGGGATGCCGGTGACGCGGATGATGCGGCTCGGGATGCCCCGGGCGATCAGCTTGTTCTTGACCTCCGGCGTCGAGACGAGGTACCGGTTCGTCTCCGCCGAAACCCATGTGCCGTGGGCGTCGTAGTCGGTGATGACGGTGCACAGCGGCACGTCCAAGCCGGCGGAACGCTTCAGCCTCGATACGACGATGTTGGGAAAAGGGTGCGTGCACACGATCGCGTTCGGCTTCAGCGTACGGATGATGTGCGCGGTCTGCGCGTAAAAGATGCGATGCAGCGCGAGCTGGGACAGCCGGCCGATCTTCTTCTTATACTGAGACCGGTACACCATGCCGTACAGCTTCGGCTGGGAATTGATCGTCTTCTTGTATGCGTTAAATATCATCGGGAAAATCGTCGGATGCAGAAACGACCCGAGCTCGAGCACCCGCGTCTGCACGTTGGGAGACATTCGTTTGATGCTGACGGCCAGCGCATGGGCCGCCTGCGTGTGCCCGGCTCCGAATCCCTCCGAAAGGATCAATACCCTCTTCTTTCGTTGCAAGGAAGTTCACCTGACCTTAATGGGCGCCTCTCAACACTTGTGGTAACGTATCGGAAATACCTGGTACAACTGTATATGATTTAACCATATGATGCAAAGAATAACGACATTACCCGAGAAAAGCAACCGTACAGGAAGCCGTGATACAGCCGATGACGCAGCCGGCGGCGACGTCGGAAGGATAGTGCAGGCCGAGATACATGCGGGACATGCCGACGATCATCGCGAACGGGATCAGAATGAAGCCGATCCAATTGAAGGCGATGACGAAGGGGGCGATGACGGAGAAGATCGCCGTCGTATGTCCGGACGGAAACGAATGATCCTTCAGCGGGTTCTTGCAGGCGATCGCGTCCGGCAGGGCGAGATACGGACGGAGTCGCGGGTACAGCTTCTTCACGATGGCGACCGGAATATGACTGAGCGCCAAGGCGATGAACGCTTGCAGGCCGACCGTCGAAACGGGCTTCGGAGCCAGCCACCAGATGCCGAGCGTCGCGAGAATCGTCGCGCGCGCGCCCCCGAGATGCGTGATTCGGCTGAGCAGCATCCCTAGCAGCGCGTGATTGAATCTTCGATTGACGAGGAAGAACATGCGCTGGTCGTGAGCCTTCAGCCAAGTGACGATACGGGTCATTGTATGCGGATCCTCCTCTATTGTCTGTTCTTATTGTACTAGAAATGTCGGTATAATGGCTACAGCCATTATTGTAAAATGCTATTGTTAACGCGGTATCAGGGGAATGTGAAATGTTGCCCGGGACCGAATTTAACGCAGGGATGACGTTCCGCTAATAGATGCCGAATATACTATAGAAGCAATTATCGGCGGCCGGCGGCCGCAAGGGAGGCCAGAGCCATGAGAGTCGCATTGTTTACCGATACGTACGTGCCGGAAGTGAACGGGGTTGCGAAGACGCTCGGAAGATGGGCGGCGTACCTCGAGTCGCAAGGCGTCGCCTGCAAGGTGTTCGCCCCGACGGCGGAGGAGCGATTCGCCGCGGACAGATCGTCGGCGGAACGATTGTTCAGCGTCCCGTTCCTGCTGTACCCGGAATGCAAGTTCGCGCTGCCGAATCCGATCCAGATGAAGAAGGCGCTGCGCGATTTCGATCCGACGATCGTGCATGTCGCGACCCCGTTCAACATAGGCTTCTACGGCAGCCATTACGCCAAGAAACGCGGCATTCCGCTGGTCGGCTCCTACCATACTCACTTCGATCAATACTTGTCCTATTACAAGCTCCAATGGATGGAACCCGTTCTTATGAAATATATGTCGTGGTTTTACGCGGATTGCCTGAAAGTTTATGTGCCTTCGCGATCGGCCAAGGATCATCTGACGCCATACGGCTTCCCGGAGATGGAAATCTGGGGCCGAGGCATCGCCGCGGACCAGTTCGGTCCCGGCGTCGACCGCGACGCGGCGCTCCGCTCGTTCGGAATCGACCCGTCGTCTTTCGTCGCGCTGTATGTAGGCCGTCTCGCCGCCGAGAAGAGCGTAGACATTCTGTTCGAAGCGTATCGGTCGCTGCCGGAGGACGAACGCGCGGGGATCGAACTCGTCGTCGCGGGCGACGGCCCGCTCTACCGCGAGCTGGCCGAGTCGATCGTCCCCGGCGAGAGGATCAAGCTGCTCGGCTTCGTCGAAGGGCGCCGCCTCGCCGAGCTGTACGCCGCATCGGACGTGTTCCTGTTTCCGTCGGCGACGGAGACGTTCGGCAACGTCGTGCTGGAGGCGATGGCGTCCGGGACGCCCGTCGTCGGAGCGCGGGCCGGCGGCGTCGCCGACAACGTGCGGCACGGCGATACGGGCTGGCTTTGCCCGCCGCGGGACGCCGCCGCCTTCGCGGCCGCGCTGTCGACGCTGCGTCGAGACGCGGCGCTCCGAGAACGGCTGGGTGCGAAGGGGCTCGCTTACGCGAGGGAACAGTCGTGGGATCTCATTTTCCAAGGCTTGTTAATCTCATACCGCGGCGTGGTTCGTTCGTCCCGAGAAGCGCTTCTTGTATAGACGACTTGGGAAAAAGAAAGGTTTCGGCAGGCCTTTTGTAACATTTCTGTAACAATCGGTAATCTTTTTGTCATAAAAATCGCGAAAAACGGTAAAATAACAACATAGCGTGAAATAATGAATGAACCGTCGGTGCCGAAGCGCGCGACAATCCCGTTTTCCGAGGGAGAATCGCCGGATTTCGCCGCTGACGGTTTTTGACTTCCTAGCCGTTCTGTCGCAAAATCAGGAAGCGATTTGCCATTTTCCAGAATCGGGTTCGGTTCGGACGAAACCTTCAGGCGGCTATCGTCGTCTGGTAACAAGTACCGTATAAGAGAGAAAAAGGGGGCAACATGATGAACGCAATCGTTCTCGTCGTGCAAATCGGATTGTTCGCAGTGGGGCTTTATCAGTTGGTCTTGTCGTTCTGGGGATTGAAAATCAAGAAGGAACGCAAGGCGCACGCGCCGCAGAAGACGTTCGCGGTGCTCGTGGCCGCGCACAACGAGGAGCAAGTCGTCGGGGCGCTGATCGAAAACTTGAAGACGCTCGATTACCCGCGCGAGATGTACGACATCTTCGTCATCTGCGACAATTGCACGGACGGCACGGCGGACGTGGTCCGCGCGCACGGCGCGATCGCCATGGAGCGTCGCAACAACGCGCTGCGCGGCAAAGGCTTCGCGATCGAATGGATGCTGAAGGAGCTGTGGGGCATGGAGCGGCAGTACGACGCCGTCGTCATGTTCGACGCGGACAATCTCGTCAGCCCGCAATACTTGCGCGAGATGAACAACGACCTGTGCAACGGCTCGCGCGTCGTACAGGCTTACCTGGATACGAAAAATCCGGCCGATTCTTGGATCACCGCCGCCTACGGCGTGACGTATTGGTTCTGCAACCGGCTGTGGCAGATGCCGCGCCGCGCGCTCGGCATGGCGAACTTCCTCGGCGGCACCGGCATGTGCTTCGAGTCGAAGCTGCTGAAGGAGATGGGCTGGGGCGCGACGTCGCTCGTCGAGGATCTCGAGTTCACGATGCGCTGCGTGCAGCGCGGCGTCTACCCGACGTTCAATTACGACGCGAAGGTGTACGACGAGAAGCCGCTGACGTTCCAAGCGTCGGCCCGCCAGCGTCTGCGTTGGATGCAAGGGCACTTCGACGTCGCCCGCCGCTACTTCTTCCCGCTGCTGTGGCAAGGCATCAAGGAGCGGAAGTGGACGAAGATCGACACGGCGCTTTACTCCGTCAGCGTGTACAACGTGCTCTTGTCGCTCATCTTCACCGTCGTCCTGTGGGTCGATCAAATCATGCCGGGCAAGCCGACGTTCATCTCGGTGTACGATTTCGTTCCGATCTGGCTCGGCACGGTGGGCTTGATCGTCGTCTACATGCAGTTCCCGTTGGCGCTGGCGCTCGAGAAGGTCAAGTCTTGGAAAATGTACCTCTCGCTCCTCCTGTTCCCGTTGTTCCTGCTGTCGTGGTATCCGATCACGTTCCACGCGTTCTTCACGCAGAACAACAAGAGCTGGAGCCATACGAAGCATACGCGCGTCCTGCGGCTCGACGACGTTCAGAAATTTTAGTTTGACCGAGGCGGGCGTCTTGTGATATATTAAGAACTCGAGTGAGCAAAAGAAGAAGCGCCCGCTTCTCACCTGACCGATTTCCGATCGGCTGGTTCGCCGCTAACGAGCAGCGCGTACATATGCGCAATGAAGTTCGTCGGTAGACGCGGGCACTGGTGGGTTCCACCGTGCGCCGCGTTTTTTTGTTTGCTTGGATCGACCATTTTTTGGAGGTGGCATACCATTAGCAAGGATCATCAGATTAACGAAGAAATTCGCGCCCGGGAAGTCCGTCTCGTCGGCGCGGAAGGCGAGCAGATCGGCATCGTGTCGTTCCGCGAAGCGATGCAGATGGCCGTCGACGCGAATCTCGACCTGGTGAACGTCGCTCCGACGGCGAAGCCGCCGGTATGCCGGATTATGGACTACGGGAAGTTCCGGTACGAGCAACAGAAGAAAGAGAAAGAAAACCGCAAGAACCAGAAGGTGGTCGAGCTGAAGGAAGTTCGCTTCAGCGCCACGATCGACGAGCACGACTATCAGACCAAGCTTCGCAACGTCGTCAAGTTCATCAACGACCAAGATAAAGTGAAGTGCAGCATTCGATTCCGCGGACGCGAAATCATGCACGCCAGCGTCGGTCAGAAGGTGCTTGAGCGCGTCGCCGCCGAAGTGCAGGACATCGCCGTGCAAGAACGCCGTCCGAAGCTCGAGGGCCGAAGCATGATCATGATTTTGGCCCCCAACAAGACGACCTAACCATAATATCTAGGAGGAACACCTGTCATGCCTAAAATGAAGACGCACAGCAGCTTGAAAGACCGTTTCAAAATCACGGGCACGGGCAAAGTGAAGCGCTACAAGGCGCACAAGAACCACTTGCTCTCCGGCAAGAGCCCGCGCCAGAAGCGCGTATTGAACACGCAGCCGCTCATGCACACGGGCGACTACGCGCGCCTGAAGCAGCAATTGCTCAACCTTAAATAATAACTTTCGCACGACCATATATAGGAGGGTATTTCCATGACAAGAGTTAAAGGCGGGTTCGTGACTCGTCGTCGCCATAAGAAGTTCATCAAGCTTGCCAAAGGTTATTTCGGTGCGAAGCACCGCTTGTTTAAGAAAGCTCACGAGCAAGTGATGAAGTCCTTGCTGTACGCATACCGCGACCGTCGTCAGACGAAGCGCAACTTCCGCAAGCTTTGGATCGTCCGGATCAACGCTGCGGCTCGCACGAACGGCTTGTCCTACAGCCGCATGATGCACGGCCTGAAGCTCGCCGGCATCACGGTCAACCGCAAGATGCTCGCCGACCTCGCCGTGAACGATCTGAACGCGTTCAACGCGCTCGCCGGCAAAGCGAAAGAGAAGATCAACGCGTAAATTCGCGCGTCGTCATAGAACCGCCGTCCTCGCTTATTGCGTGGACGGCGGTTTTTTCGTGCGTGCGAACGGGAAAAGCTCCCGCTTATTTGCGGCTTAGAGCCCGAACTGGGCGATTGGACGGGAAAAGCTCCTGTCTATTTGTCGGTTTCCGCTCGGATCGGGCGATGTCCGCCGGATAAGAGGGAGGATTTCCCGTTCAAGCGATGCGAAGCCGACGATCGGGGCATGCGAGAGGGAGGTTTTCCCTTTCGTTGGGATATGACGGCGGGGGAGCGGCGTCATATGAAAATTGGGGAGCGGGTCCCCGATGGGCAAAAAAATTTTCATTTGTCAAAACCGTTTGCTGCCAACGGCAGTCTAATGTGTAGTTCGAAGCGAGAGAGGGGGAGTCCGGTGGACGTCGAGGAGCTGCTGCGCGCGGCGAAGCATGGGGACGAAGAAGCGTTCTATACGCTCATGTCCTCGCAGAAGGAACGGCTGTATCGCATCGCGTATGCGTATTTGAAGAACGAAGACGATGCCCTCGAAGCGATCCAGGAGACGACCTACCGGGCCTGGAAGACGTTCGGACGCTTGCGGGAGGCGCGCCTCTTCCCGACTTGGATCGTGCGCATCCTGCTCAATTGCTGCAACGACGAATGGAAGCGGAGGAAGCGATTCGCGAAGACGGAGTCGGCGGACCGGGCGGACGAACGAGCGGATGCGCCCGAGAGTCGATGGGCGACGCGGATGCAAGTGGCGCAGGCGGTCGATCGGTTGGAGCCGAAGTACAAGCAGCTGATCGTCTTGAAATATTTCGAGGATATGACGCTGACGGAAATCGCGGAGACGCTGGAACGGCCGATCGGAACGGTCAAGACGCGGCTTCATCAAGCGCTGCGGTTGATGAGGCCGCTCGTGGGGGAGGAGGAGAACGGACGATGAATCGAGACGACGATAGTATCGACCGTCTATTGGAGCAGGCGGGGGACGAGAGCCGGGATACGGTCATGCCGGAAGAGCGGCTGGACGAGGCGCTACGAGCCGGTATTCGTCGCGCGAGCGAGGAGCGACGGTCGCCGAGGAAGCGTCGGGTCGCGGCGAAGCGCATCGGTGCGGGCGCTGCGGCGGCGCTGCTCTTCCTCGCGGTGTCGATTCGCGTCTTCCCTGGGTTCGCGCTGGCGCTTAGCCAGCTGCCCGGCATGGAGGCGATCGTGCGGCTAATCGCGTATGACCGCGGCTTGGCGGAGGCCGTCCGCAACGATTATTACCAGCCGATCGGCGCGTCGCAGACGCTGGGCGGCGTGACCTTGACCGTGGATGGCGTCATCGCGGACGAGAGCCGGCTCGTGCTGTTCTATACGATTACGGATCCCGAAGGAGGCGCAGCCTATATGGACGTCGATCGGCCGAAGTTCCGTCTCCAGGACGGCTCCGAGCTGCAGGCCATGTATTCTTGGGGATTCGTCAATCCGGGGCTCGAAAGCGAAGGGCCGATTCGAACGCGCTCGGGCCACATCGACGTGCAGTTCGCGGGCGGCGCGGCGCTGCCGGACGCGTTCGCGTTGGAGATGGGGCTCCGGCGCGGCGTAACGCCGTTCGGCGGTACGTACGAGATTCCTGTCGCGTTGGAAGCGCGTGACCCGGCGGGACTCCGCACCGAATACGCGATCGATCGAACGGTGGACCTGGAAGGCCAGCGAGTGACGTTTAAGAGAGCGATCGTATACCCGACGCGGATCGCGGTCGAAGCGGAGTTCGACGAGGCGAACTCGAAGCAAATCTTTTCCTTCATGGACTTGAAGCTGATCGGGGACGACGGGGAAGAATATACCGAACAGAGCTCTACGCATGTCGACGAACGAACGAGGATCATCTACTTCGAAGGCAGCTCGTTCGCCATTCCGGATTCGCTGACGCTGACGGGCTCCCGGGTCAGAGCGATCGATAAGGACCGTCTCGATCTCGTCGTCGACCTGGAGCGGGGATCGGTGCTCGAGGCGCCGGACGACCGCATCGCGTTGGAGCAGGTGACGGATCAGGGAGAATGGTTGGAACTCCGGTTCCTCCTTCACGGCATCGACGAGGACGATAAAATGCTGTATTCCGTCGTGGAAGGGGCGTTCGCGGACGGCTCCGGGCGCACATTCGAAACGGGAGGCGGCCGCACCTTCGGCGGCACGGGAGAGAACGGGCAACAATTCGTTTCCTTCCAAATTCCGGACGAAGCGTACGCGCAGCCGCTGACGTTCCGCATTTTCAACTACCCCGGCTATGTGGGCGAACCGTTCGAAATTCGAATTCGGTAAATTAAAACTTGACGCATAATTCACGCAACCCTATAATAATCTTTAAGCAAAATGAACACACTGTATTTGATACATCGATCGGCTGTGAAGAGGACGAAGCTTTACGGGCTCTTATGTTCAGAGAGCGGAAGGATCAGCTGCAACCTTCGCCATAACTCCCGTATATGCGAGCTCACCTCGGAGCTGTTCTTCTGAACCGTGCGACTTTAGCGCTTCAACGCGAATTCGCGCTTACTAGGAGGAATCGGGTTGGCACACGTTATCGTGCCGCAGGCGCCGGAACGCGCAGGGGAGAGTCGACGCCCCGGCTATGTCCGCATGTCTGCTAGAGGCTGAAGCCGTAAGGCTACAGCGAATTATGGGTGGTACCGCGAAAGATAACCCCTTTCGTCCCTTTGTTGCATCGCGTCATGCGGCGACAGGGACGGAAGGGTTTTTTTATTCTTAATTTTCTCGTACATGAATGGAGGGTCTCATGTGAGCGTACAACAACTCAGTGCCGCGAAGCTGGATAGTGAAGAACTGCGCACCCGACTGCTTAAGCCCGACGTAATCTCCGGGTCTGAAATTCTACTTCGCTCCTTGCTGCTGGAAGGCGTGGAGTGCGTCTTCGGTTACCCGGGCGGCGCCGTGTTGTATATTTACGACGCGATGCACGGGAATCCCGACTTTAAACATCTGCTCACGCGCCACGAGCAAGGCGCGATTCACGCGGCCGACGGTTACGCGCGCTCCACGGGCAAGGTCGGCGTCTGCATCGCGACGTCGGGTCCGGGAGCGACGAACCTGGTGACGGGCATCGCGACGGCGTACATGGATTCCGTGCCGCTCGTCGTCATCACGGGCAACGTCGCGACGACGTTCATCGGTACGGACGCGTTCCAAGAAGCCGACATCACGGGCATCACGATGCCGATCACGAAGCACAGCTACTTGGTACGCGACGTCAAGGATCTCTCGAAGACGATTCGCGAGGCGTTCCATATCGCGAATACGGGTCGCAAGGGACCGGTGCTTATCGACATTCCGAAGGACGTCTCCTCGCATTTGACGGAGTTCCAATACCCGGAGGAAGTCAATATCCGCGGATACAATCCGACGGTCATGCCGAATAAGGGGCAAGTGAACAAGCTGCTGCAGGCGATCGAAGAAGCCGAACGCCCGGTCATTCTGGCCGGCGGCGGGGTCGTCTACGCCGGCGCGCACGAGGAACTGCTCGAATTCGCGCAGAAGACGCGCATTCCTGTCACCACGACGCTGCTCGGTCTCGGGGGCTTCCCGAGCGGCAACGAACTGTGGATGGGCATGCCGGGCATGCACGGCACGTGGACGGCGAATACGGCGCTGCAAAACTGCGACCTGCTCATCGGCATCGGCGCCCGGTTCGACGACCGCGTGACGATGAAGGTGTCCGCGTTCGCGCCGAAGGCGAAGATCGCGCACATCGACGTCGACCCGGCGGAGATCGGAAAGACGGTACCGACGGCGATCCCTTGCGTAGGCGACGTCAAGATGGTGCTCGAGCTGGCCAACCAGAAGGCGAAGCCGGCGAAGTCGGAAGCATGGATTCAGCAAGTGAACGAGTGGAAGGCGGAGCATCCGCTGTCTTACAAGGATTCGGAAGAAGAGCTGAAGCCGCAATGGGTCGTCGAGATGATCCACCGCCAGACGAACGGCGACGCGTTCGTAACGACCGACGTCGGCCAGCACCAGATGTGGGCGGCGCAATATTACCGCTTCAACCATCCGCGCCGGTGGATTTCGTCCGGCGGGCTGGGGACGATGGGCTTCGGCTTCCCGTCCGCGATCGGCGTGCAGGTGGCGAATCCGGACGCGACGGTC
This sequence comes from Paenibacillus antri, assembly GCF_005765165.1. NCBI lineage: Bacteria > Bacillati > Bacillota > Bacilli > Caryophanales > Paenibacillaceae > Paenibacillus > Paenibacillus antri. Next base: position 76,894 of record NZ_VCIW01000009.1, read on the forward strand.
GTATCGATCAACGGCGACGGCGGCATGCAGATGTGCTCGCAGGAGCTCGCGATCTGCGCGATTCACAACATTCCGGTCAAGATCGCCGTCCTCAACAACCAGGTGCTCGGCATGGTTCGCCAATGGCAGGAGATCATCCACGGCCAACGGTTCAGCCACATCGACCTCGCCGGCAGCCCGGACTTCGTGAAGCTGGCGGAAGCGTACGGAGTGAAGGGGCTCCGCGCCTCCAACAAGGAAGAAGCGGATGCGGCTTGGCAGGAAGCGATGAATACGCCGGGACCGGTGCTCGTCGAATTCGTCGTACGACGCGACGAGAACGTGTATCCGATGGTGCAAGCGGGAACGTCCATCAGCGAAATGATTATGGGGGATGCGGAATGACGAAGAAGCATACGATCGCCGTCCTCGTCAACGACCAACCGGGCGTGCTCCAGCGCGTCTCGGGATTGTTCGGCCGCCGCGGCTTCAATATCGAGAGCATCACGGTGGGGACCTCGGAAGAGCCGGGGCTCTCTCGGATGATCATCGTGACGACCGGCGACGACGGGACGCTCGAGCAAATTCAGAAGCAGCTGTATAAGCTGATCGACGTAATCAAGGTCATCGACCTCAGCGCCAACCCGATGATTTCCCGCGAGCTCGCGCTGATCAAGGTCGGCGCCGAGCCGAGCGCGCGGCCGGAGCTGTTCGCCGTCGTCGATACGTTCCGCGCCAGCGTCGTGGACATCTCGCCGTCGACGGTCATCGTGCAGGTCGTCGGCGACACCGAGAAGATCGACGCGATGGTCGAGCTGATGAAGCCGTACGGCATTCTGCAGCTGACGCGCACCGGCGTAACGGCCATGACTCGCGGAGCATAAGCGATCGCCGTCACGGACGGCGCTCCGCCTTTTCGAGCTAGTACTCGCACCCATGCGTTGAAACCGACCCTTAAACAAGGTCCTTCAATAATAAAAGAAGCTATATATTCCAAGGAGGAATCATACGAAATGGCAGTAACATTGTATTACGACAAAGATGCAGACTTAAGCGTACTCAGCGGCAAGACGGTAGCGGTCATCGGTTACGGCTCCCAAGGCCACGCGCATTCCCAAAACCTTCGCGACAGCGGCGTCAACGTCATCATCGGCCTTCGCCGCGGCAAGTCGTGGACGAAAGCGGAAAACGACGGCTTCAAGGTGCTCGAAGTATCCGAAGCGGCTGCGCAAGCGGATGTCATTATGATCCTGATGCCGGACGAGACGCAAGCGAAAGTATATAACGAAGAAATCGCTCCGCACATCAAGAGCGGCGCGACGCTGTTGTTCGCCCACGGCTTCAACGTACACTACGGCCAAATCAACCCGCGCAGCGACATCGACGTGCTGCTCGTCGCTCCGAAGTCGCCGGGCCACCTCGTGCGCCGCGTCTTCGTCGAAGGCTTCGGCGTACCGGGCCTCATCGCGATCCACCAGAACGCGACGGGCAAGGCGTTCGACATCGGCATCGCGTACGCTCGCGGCATCGGCTGCACGCGCGCAGGGGTCATCGAGACGTCCTTCAAGGAAGAGACGGAAACCGACCTGTTCGGCGAGCAAGCGGTCCTTTGCGGCGGCGTATCCGCGCTGATCAAAGCCGGCTTCGAGACGCTTACGGAAGCGGGCTACGCGCCGGAGATGGCGTATTTCGAGTGCTTGCACGAGCTGAAGCTGATCGTCGACCTTATCTACGAGGGCGGCCTCGCGACGATGCGCGACTCGATCTCCAATACGGCCGAGTACGGCGACTACGTGACGGGTCCTCGCATCGTGACGGAAGAGACGAAGAAAGAGATGAAGCGCGTCCTCGAAGACATCCAGACGGGCCGTTTCGCTCGCGACTTCATCCTCGAGAACCAATCCAACAAGGCGTTCATGACGGCTACTCGCCGCAACGAAGCCGCTCATCAGATCGAAGTGGTCGGCGGCCAGCTTCGCGAAATGATGGCTTGGATCAAGAAGTAATAGGCTTGAATCGCCGCCTCGCGTGGGGTACAATGAAGGAATAAGCTCATAGCGAAAAACGTTGAAGAGGAACAGTAAGACGCTTCTTGTGCACAGAGAGCTGCTGGGTTGGTGCGAAGCAGCCGCGGGAATCGTCCGAACTCGCCTTGGAGTTGCTCCCTGAACCGTATCGTTCGAAGTAGGAGGAGCCGGAACCCTGACCGTTATTTACAGGAGGATGCAGGACGGCTTGTCCTGATCCGCTAAGCGCATATCCGTACGGATATGAACCGGAGTGGTACCGCGTAAGATGCCGAGTCTTTCGTCTCCTTGTAAGAGGAGGCGGAAGACTCTTTTTGTTGTCTGCCAATCGCGAAACGGAGAAGGAAGGGTGAAACAATGAAAAACGTGGAGAAGTACGCCAGAGGATATTTTATGCCTCCCCGGCAGAGTCTGAAGTGGGCGCAGAAAGAGTATATTACCGAAGCGCCGATCTGGTGCAGCGTCGACCTTCGGGACGGCAACCAGGCCCTCATCGTGCCGATGAACCTGGAGGAGAAGCTGGAGTACTTCCAGATGCTCGTGGATATCGGGTTCAAAGAAATCGAGGTCGGGTTCCCGGCTGCGTCCGAGACGGAATTCACGTTCCTGCGGACGCTGATCGAACAAAACCTGATCCCGGACGACGTCACCATTCAGGTATTGACCCAGTCGCGAGAGCATATCATTCGGAAAACGTTCGAGTCGCTCCAAGGCGCCAAACGAGCGGTCGTTCATCTGTACAACTCGACATCCTTGGCTCAGCGGGAGCAGGTGTTCCGCAAGTCGAAGCAAGAGATCGTCGATATCGCCGTGGAAGGCGCGAAGCTGTTCCTCGAATGCGCGAACGAAACCGAAGGGAACTTCCAGTTCCAATATTCGCCGGAGAGCTTCACGGGGACGGAGATCGACTTCGCGCTCGACATTTGCAACGCGGTGCTCGACGTGTGGAAGCCGACGCCGGACAACAAGGTGATCATCAACTTGCCTTCTACGGTGCAGATGTCGATGCCGCACGTCTACGCGAGCCAGATCGAATACATGAGCGAGAATATGAAGTACCGCGAAAATGTGATCCTGTCGCTCCACCCGCATAACGACCGGGGCACGGGCGTCTCCGATGCGGAGCTCGGCATGCTGGCGGGCGGTCAACGGGTGGAAGGCACGTTGTTCGGCAACGGCGAGCGCACGGGGAACGTAGACATCGTCACGCTCGCGCTGAACATGTACTCGCACGGCGTCGATCCGAAGCTGGACTTCCACAATCTCCCTGAGATTCTGAAGGTGTACGAACGGCTGACGAGAATGCGCGTCGGCGAGCGCCAGCCGTACGGCGGAGAGCTTGTATTCACGGCGTTCTCCGGTTCGCATCAGGATGCGATCGCGAAGGGGATGAAATGGCGGGAGGAACAAAACCCGCCGCATTGGAGCGTGCCGTATCTCCCGATCGACCCGCACGACATCGGCCGGGAATACGAAGGCGACATCATCCGCATCAACAGCCAGTCCGGCAAGGGCGGCGTCGCGTACATCCTTCAGCAGAAGTACGGGCTCGACCTGCCGCAGGGCATGCGGGAAAGCCTCGGCTACCGGGTGAAGGACGTCTCCGACAAGCTGCAGAAGGAGCTGGTGGCGGAAGAGATTTTCTCGATCTTCAAGGAATCGTTCGTTAACGTGAACGAGCCGGTCTCCTTCGTCCGTTACCACTTCGATAAGAGCGACGACTATCGCACGATCGTGACGGTGCGGATCGACGGCGAGCTGAAAGAGCTCGAGGGCAACGGCAACGGAAGACTGGACGCGATCAGCAATGCGCTGCAGGCGAATGCGGGCATTTCGTTTTCCAACTTGATCTATAAGGAACATGCCTTGGAAATCGGCTCGGGCTCGCAGGCCATCTCCTATATCGGCATTACCGACGCGAACGGAACCATGCATTGGGGCTCCGGCGTGGACGCGGACATCATGACCTCGTCCGTCAAAGCGCTGTTCAGCGCCGTCAACAACATGGTACGCCGGTAGACCGAACGGTTGGTTGAGCCGTAATCGTTTCAATAGGGACCGCAAGGCAGGATGCTTTGCGGTCCCTTGGCGTACGGGGGAGCGAAATCGTGTCGAATAGGCCAAACCTATAGCGATGATAGGTTTCATATTCTTCACAAATAAGCGGAAGTATGTTACAACCGAACTATGCATATTACAATAGAAACGAGGAATCCAGATCATGGCTGAGACGAAGAAAATTGCGGTCATCGCCGGCGACGGCATCGGGCCGGAGGTCGTAGCGGAAGCGATTAAAGTGATCCGCAAGACGGAAGAGGTATTCGGCTACAAGTTCGAGTTCGAGCACGGCTTGTTCGGCGGCATCGCCATCGACGAGCGCGGCACGCCGCTCCCGGACGACACGCTGCAGCTGTGCAAGAACGCCGACGCGGTGCTGCTCGGCGCCGTAGGCGGCCCGAAGTGGGACAACAACCCGAAGGAACTGCGTCCGGAGACGGGCCTGCTCGGCATTCGCAAGGCGCTTGGCTTGTTCTCGAACCTGCGTCCGGCGTTCGTATTCGACTGCTTGATCGAAGCGTCGACGATTAAGGAAGAAGTGCTTCGCGGCACGGACTTGATCGTCGTGCGCGAGCTGACGGGCGGCATCTACTTCGGCGAGAAGTTCCGCCGCGAAGGGCCGAACGGTCAAGAAGCGGTCGATACGTGCGTGTACAGCGTGCCGGAAGTCGAGCGCATCGCGCGCCAGGCGTTCGAGATCGCGATGAAGCGCGGCAAACGATTGGCGTCCGTCGACAAGGCGAACGTCCTCGAATCGTCCCGCCTGTGGCGCGAGACGGTCATCCGCATCGCTGCGGATTACCCGGAAGTCGAGCTCGAGCACGTGCTCGTCGACAATTGCGCAATGCAGCTGCTGCGCCGTCCGACGAGCTTCGACGTTATCGTCACCGAGAACATGTTCGGCGACATTCTTTCCGACGAAGCGGCGATGCTGACGGGGTCGATCGGCATGCTGTCGTCGGCGTCGATGGGCGAAGGCAGCTTCGGCTTGTACGAGCCGGTGCACGGCTCCGCGCCGGACATCGCCGGCCAAGGCATCGCGAACCCGATCGCGACGATTCTTTCCGTGGCGCTCATGTTCCGCCTGACGTTCGGCTACGAGGACGCGGCGAGCGCGATCGAAGCCGCCGTGAAGTCGGTGCTCGACGCCGGCCACCGCACGGGCGATATCGCCGTCGACAAGTCGAAGGCGATCGGCACGGTCGCGATGGGCGACCTGATCGCCGCAGCGATCGCGAAGTAAGGCATACTCGCAAGAACGAAACCGGTCGGGCCTTCGCGCCCGGCCGGTTTTTTTTGCGTTCGTTGTCGCCGTATTCTCCAACGAAGTCATCTATCTTGGGCGTAGCGAAAGGGAATGGTGTCAAAATTTGAACAGTTCGCCGCGATGGTATCAAATTTTGAGCAATTCGCGGAAACAAAGGCGGAGTAGGTAATGTGAAATGCGGCTCAGCCCGGGTTCTCGGCGAAATGGATCGGGTTGGCGGCAGCGAGGGGAGCCGCGGGAAAGGAGGATAAGAGTCTTCGGAGCGAGTGGGCGGAAGGGGGAGCTTTCCGGAGCCAGGAGGAGGATTAGGCCGCTCGTTGGCGGAGAAGTCTGATCATGATTATCATCATTCTAATTTAATAATCGCTATACATTGACTTCAATTTCCACCGGTGATAAGATAATTTTTGTGAGTTTAGACAAGCTCGGCTAAATAAAAATCATCGGTAGGAGGAATCCCCATGGCAGAACGTTTGGTAGGCAAGAAGGCGCCGGATTTTACAATGGAGACGGCCCTCGGCAACGGCAAAGAGTTCGGCAAAGTTTCCTTGTCCGACTATAAGGGCAAGTGGCTCGTATTTTTCTTCTATCCGCTCGATTTCACGTTCGTATGCCCGACGGAAATCACGGCTCTTAGCGACGCGGCTGCGGAGTTCAGAGACTACGATTGCGAAATCCTCGGCGCGAGCACGGACAGCAAGCATTCCCACCGCGCATGGATCAACACGCCGCGCGACCAGAACGGTCTCGGCGAGCTGAGCTACCCGCTGGCGTCCGACATTCATAAGTCGGTCGCGGAAGCGTACGGCGTCCTGAACGAAGAAGAAGGCATCGCGCTTCGCGGCCTGTTCATCATCGATCCGGAAGGCGTCGTGAAGTACCAAGTCGTTACGGACGACAACGTCGGCCGCAGCGTAGAAGAGACGCTTCGCATCCTTCAAGCGCTCCAATCCGGCGGATTGTGCGCAGCGAACTGGAAGCCGGGCCAGAAGCACCTTACGGCTCAATAAGCAGCACGTTCGAACCCCGAACTCCGACGGCATCATCGCTGTCGGAGTTTTGTGCGCTTGGCGGCGCATCTTGAGGTGCGTCGTCGCGAGTCGGAACTGAAGCCCCGTTCATGGCGGTCCATGAGCGGGGCTTTATGTATATATCAGGAGAATATAAGCATAAGAATCACATAGCCTGACCTTTTTATTAATGCTTTATGATATACTCACTGGAAAGAAGATTCTTCCATATCTGTGCATCCCGGTAATCATGGGTCGAGAGGGGAAGATACATGCGTATATCTCCGATTTATCAGGAAGCGCCGCATCATCTCAGGCGGATCGATGAACATTTCCACATTAGCCTGACCCGAAATGAAGTGATCCGAACGCCGCTTCATCACCATGAATTTGTCGAGCTGGCTTTCGTGACGGATGGGGACGGCGTCGAAACCGTCAACGGCATCGACCATCGCTTACGTCAAGGAACCGCCACCTTTCTTCTCCCGCATCATATCCACCAAATTCACTCCACGTCCAACGCGCCGATTCGCAAATATTGCTGCATGTTCAATCTCGACCTGTTTTCCCGTTCCGCGGAGGACGCCGAGCTGTTCGCCATGCTGCTGCAGGTCGGCACGACGATTCCTTCCTGGGCGGATATCGGTCCCGGACAAATCAACCGTATACAAATGCTGTTCGAACATATGAAGGAAGAGCTTCACGGTCCCGCAGCCATCGGTCAGCCGCTGTTGATTCGGGCGAAGCTGACGGAAGCGCTGCTGCTGTTTATGAGAGCGGCTTGCGGGGACGGGAGACAAATTCAAGAACGGATCCCTCCCGCCGATCGCAACGACGGATTGATCCAGACGACGTTTTGGTCCATTCTCGGATACATTCGCGTTCATTACCATGAACCGTTCACCCTTCGGGAGCTGGCGGAGCGATTTCACATGAGCGCCCCCCACATTAGCCGTTCGTTTAAACGGCATTTAGGATACAGCTTTATGGACTATGTTCATTTGCTTCGAACGAATAACGCCGCGAGCCTGCTCTCCACCACGACAATGTCCGTTACCGATATTGCAGTTTCCGTAGGCTTCGATTCGCTCCGCACCTTTTCCCGAGTATTTCGGGAGATCTATAGACAGACGCCAAGCGAATACCGCAAAGCGTCACATATAAAGCCTATGGAGGGAGTGGAATGAATGAGGGAGCGGTTTCGGTTCCTGCGTCATTGGACCTTTAAGCGAAAACTGATGGTATTCTCACTGCTTATTAGCACGGTACCGGTCATCATGCTGGGGATCGTCTCGGCATACCTATCCGGGAAAAGTATTCAGGAGGAAACCGACCGCAACCACCAGATCATTCTACGGCAGGTTCAACGCCAAATCGATAACATCTTAGTCGGATTGGATACGTTATCTTTGCAGCTGGCCAATGACCCGGTCATCGCTAGATCGATGGAGCGGGGCATCTCCATGGAAGAGCTGGAAACGCTGGAGGCCACGCTCGAGATGCTGGAAAGCGTTCGCCTTTACCGCAGCTACAACGGGTCGATTTCAAACCTGTCGCTGATTTACGAGAAATACGGTCAGGTGTATTCAAGTCAGCACGGCGTGCTGAAGCTGCCCGATTTTCCTTATGCGGAGCTGCTCAAGACGGAAATGGGTAACACCGCCGGATCGTTCATCATCCCTCCGAATACCTATGCCGGGCAAAACGAATATCTGATCATGCGTCCGGTCAGCTCCGACAAGAGCGTCCGGCCGATCGGCCGAGTGGTTCTTCATATCAAGCTATCGCTCATCTACGAAGCTTTCCATTCGGCAGATTTGGGTGCCGATCGCGAGCTTCTGGCCATTGACGGCGAAGGAAGGATCGCGATCAGCTCGAACCCGGAAGAAATCGGCACGCGGCTGCCGCAGACAAGCGATCTGTATCGTTACTGGAAACATCCGACCGCATCGCTCTACCGTCTTAACGGGGAGGAGCATCATCTTTCCTTGCAGCAATCGTCGTACAACCATTGGGCTTATATTGCTGTAACGCCGCTGAAGGAAACAACGGCCAAATCGGATCAAATTCGATTTTTGACCGGGGTGATCGTCTGCTGCATCATCCTTCTGTGGATGCTGATTGCTTTGCTCGGGTCAAGAAAGCTGTACCGTCCGATTCACATGCTGTTTGCCCGGCTTTCGGTCGGAGACCGCGGGAAAGGGGACTTGAAGCTCCTCGGCGATTATATCGATAACATAGTTCACAACAACACCCGTTTACAGGATCGGTGGAACGAGCAGCTGCCGAATCTGAAGGACAATGCGCTGCTGAAGCTGCTTAGAGGCGACATGAGCGAGCGGGAATACGATGCGATAGCGGATCCGTATTCGATATCGCTGGAGGGGACCTGTTTTTATGTGTGCGTTTTGAAAATCGACGATCCGATCGTTTATCGGCGGAGCTTTCAGGCTAAAGACCGGACATTGGTTACCTATGCGTTCACCAGATTAGTCGAGGAAATTAGCAGGGAAATGGAAAGCTGCGAGGTCGTCGTTCCTGTCCCCGGTCAGGTTGTCATCCTCCTCGGCGCCTACGAGGAGGGCGGGGATCCGCGCGAAAGAATGGTCGAGCTATGCGATATGATTCGTTGTAAAGTGAGCGGGCATTTCAACGTTTCGATCACGGCGGCCGTCAGCGAGGGAATTCCCTCCATAGCCGACATTCCTCATGCTTATGAGCAGGCGCTCCAGCTGTTGCGCAACCGGCCTTTACTCGGGCATGGCATCACGCTAACTTCGGAAAGCGTCGAGCATCCGGCGTCCGTCCACGAATATACCCAATCGTTTATCCAAAGCCAGAAGGCCATCGTAGCCAGCATTACGAACCATCAAGTCGAGCTTGCCGGCGAGTATTTCATAAATATGACGGATGAGGCTTCACGTTATTTCGTCACCTTCGAGAGCATGATCGGCATGCTTGTTTTCTTGCTAGGGGATATCGAAGAGGCCATCCGCCGCAAAGGCTATGAGCTTAGCGCCTGGCTGGAGGACGACCTGTACCGGTCGCTTTACGCGGCCCGGGATCTCCATGAGGCGAAAGACTGGTTCGTGGGTCGGCTGTTTCCAGTCATTCAACAACGCCTTCGTCAGACGGCCGCCGGGGAAGCAAGCGGTTCAGACAAGCGGCATATGCTGATCGAGCAGGTCATCGCCTATATTCACGAGCATTTCGAAAAGGATTTGTCGCTTCAGCAGATTGCCGATCACTTCGGCTGTTCGTCGTTTCAATTAAGTCGATTATTTAAAGAATACAAGCAAATCAACTTTGTGGAATATTTAATTCGTTATCGAATGGAAAAAGCGAAGGAGTGGCTGGTTCACACCGATCAATCGATTAAAGAAATTACGGAGCGGCTCCGTTATACGACGACGCAAAATTTCTCGCGCGTATTTAAACAAATTACCGGTATGCCTCCCGGTAATTACCGGAGCATGCACCGCAACAACTGAATCGAACGCCAAAGATCCCCCTCCCTCCAATTGTAAATTGGCGGAGGGGGATCTTTGTTAGCGGGACGATAAGGGCACAAGCCGAAGCGCGTTTTCCGAATAAATTTTGGCCAGTACCGGCTTGGGAAGGTCTAACGATTCCAAAAGCTCTTGATGGATATTGTCGAAATCATCTCTTCCGTAAATGACGCGGTCCTGAAATTCAATCAGAAATCGCTTCGTGAATTCCGGATCGCGGCTTAATGCGCGATGACCGGACCCGGCGGAGATTTCACAATACAGGTTCGGGTATTTGCGCATCATCTCGACGATTTTGCCGCCGGGGAGCACCGGACCTTCGGGGTAAGCAGCCTTATCGTATTGATCGTCTCCGGAAAGATGTGCCCAGAAGCCCGGCGCATGGCCGAAGAAGTTTGTCGCGGGGCAAGCCGCAACCGCTCTTTCGAAGGCTTCGATGCCGCCGCCGTACCACCAATTGGGGCGGGGATACCGATTGCCGGTATCGAATTCGTAGTCGATGTGCACGATCACCGGCAAGCCGCGTTCGCCGCAGAAGCGGTACATGCGGATCGCATCGGGATTGTCGTACATCATTCGCAGCTTGAGCTCTCCGTAAACCCGCACGCCGTACAGATCGATCGCCGCTTCCAACCGGTCGATCGCATCCGGCCGCCGCGGGTCGGGCGCATATCCGATCACGAACCGATCCGGATGGCGCCTGGCATATTCCACGCACCTTCGATGAGAAATCGGGCCGTCCGGTCCGGAATCGGGAATGACCCGGCGATACCTTGGATCGTATTCATCCTCGGGGCATTCCCAGCTTAACATCCAAGCGACGTCGATGTGATACCGGTCCATATTTTCCAAGACCTTATCAACGGAATGCCCGTACCAATCCGGGTGGTTATGCGCATCGATGATCATGGATTCGCCGCCTTGGCCGCGTAATGTAAGGCAACCTTTCGGATGGCGCGGGCGGTTTCTTCCGCATCTTGTTCGGTGAAAAATTCCGAGACCTGCAGCCTGACGGCCGTCTCCAAGATTTTCTCCGCCTCCGGACAATCCCCCGCTTTGTACTCGATATCGGACAAATCGAAAGGAAAGCGGCTTCCCAGGTAAGCCTCTTTCTTCAGAAACATCGGCTGCAGGTACATCACCCGCGGAATATATCCCGCCTGGTTCGGAACGCCTTCGGCGGCCAGCGCTTTCGAGAACTCGTCGCGCGTGACGCCGAGCGCCGATTCGTCGACCCTAAACATGTAGAACCAGAAAGAAGAGCGGGAGCCGTCCGTTACGCGATGCGGAAGCACGCCGGGGATACCGCGGATGCCGGCGCTGATGCTCTCGCCGTAACGGCCCCGCCGCTCGCAGACCCATTTCAGCCTCTTCAGCTGGGCGATCCCGACAGCGCCCTGGAGCTCGGTCATCCGATAATTCGGCGCGAGTCCGTGCAGGTCCTTCACGACGACGTCCGTGCCGAACCGCCGGAAATTTTTGTCCGCGAACGCATGGGTTCGCAAATACAACTCCTCGTCTTCGGAATTGACGGTCACCATGCCGCCGTCGCCGGTGGAGATATGCTTGAAGTCGTTGGTGCTGAAGCAGCCGAAGTCGCCGATCGTCCCGGCCAACCGCCCCTTATAGTAAGTTAGATAGGATTGCGCGCAGTCTTCGATCACTTTCAGGCCGTGCCTTCGGGCGATGTCCATGATCGGGTCCATATCGCAAGCATTGCCGGCGAGATGAACGACGACGATCGCCTTGGTCCGCGAAGTGATTTTCGATTCGATCGATGCGGGCGACATATTATAGGTATCCGCCTCCAGGTCGGCGAATACCGGGATTGCATTCTGATACAGAATGCCGATTAAGGTCCCTTGATCGGTAATCGGCGAGGTGATGACTTCATCTCCGACGCTGATGCCCGCTGCGCCCAGCGCCGTATGAATGGCGGCCGTGCCGGAGGAGACGGCGACGCTGTAGGGTACGCTGTAGATCTCATTGAAATCCTGAAGGAATTTCTTCACCTTCCGGCCGTGGTGATAGAAGAGGGTATTTTGCTCCAGGGCCTCGGATAGTTCTTTTAATTCTTCTTCTCCGAATCTTTTTCCCGTGCCGTAGGGAGTTGTTTTGGTTTTGCCGCCGCCCATGAGCGCAAGCTTCTCCTGTTCCATCTCGCATCACTCCTTTAACGATCTACGTTCATCATATCTTTCGAGGTAACGAATATCTCGCCATCCGTTGAAGCGATGCAGTCAAAAATTGATCTGTTTTGGTGTTATGTTAACGTTATTAAACATATCGCAGATATTCGAATTCGCAGCGTATGAGTATCATTTTTTGCGTACATGTATCATTCCTGTAGTATTTTAAATGTTATCATTGATAACATCGATCGCAAAAATAGAGCCTTTCGATTAGATAAAATCCGTTTTATTGTTGGGGGAAAGGAGGAGACAGCCTCATGCTGAAGTCGGCCATAAGCCCAGCTGTACAGCCTAACCGATGGATTCGGATCCGTAAGAAGGTATGGAAAAGCAGATACATGTATTTGTTTGTGCTGCCGGGGCTATTGTACTTTCTGATCTACAAATACCTCCCCCTGCTCGGCTCCATTATCGCCTTTAAAGACTACAGTGTATTTCGGGGGTTTCAGAACAGTCCTTGGGTGGGTTTGAAGCATTTCGAGCGAATCTTCGATAATCCGGAAGTCGTCCAGGTGCTGGTAAATACGCTTGTATTATCGTTTCTGCAAATCGCGTTTGCGTTTCCCGCTCCGATTCTGCTCGCCTTAATGCTGAACGAAGTACGCTTGGAATGGGTAAAGCGAATCATTCAATCGGTCGTTTACCTTCCTCACTTCCTCTCGTGGGTCGTTGTCGTCGGCGTCGTTACGATTTTTCTGCGCGGGGAAGGATTAGTCAATAATCTGCTAGGTTTATGGTTCGGGATCGAATCCATCCCGTTTCTGCAAATGCCGGGTTTGTTTAAGCCGCTTCTCGTGCTTGAGGTGATATGGAAAGAAACCGGCTGGAGCACGATTATCTTTCTCGCCGCGCTTGCCGGCGTGAATCCCGAACTGTATGAAGCGGCGGTGGCGGACGGAGCCGGGAGGCTTCGTAGAATTTGGCATATTACCCTGCCGGCCATTCGCAGCACGGTAGTGATCCTGTTGATTCTGCGGCTCGGGAGCGTATTGGACAACGGCTTCGAGCAGGTATTTCTGATGCTGAATCCCTATGTTATGGATGTCGGCAATGTTTTGGATACATACGTCTACTATAAGGGGATCGAGCAGTCGGATTTCAGCTTCGCTACCGCCGTCGGATTGTTTAAGTCGGTGGTGGGCCTGATTCTTGTCATAGCCGCCAATCATCTGGCGAAGAGGTTCGGGGAAGACGGCATTTATTAAAAGGAGGAGGGAACGCCGTGCTGTACCGATCTGCGTCGGACCGTTTATTAGATACTGTAAACATCGTATTGCTTGTATGGATCGCGGGGATGATGTTCTTTCCGTTTCTGTACATTTTCTCCGTATCCTTTTCGTCGATGAGGGATTATTTGGAGCATGATTTCTTGCTCTGGCCGAAAACGTGGGTGACGGATGCCTACCAATATATCTTAGGAAATAACCGATTTGTCCGTTCCGTCTTCGTTTCCTTGTTTATCGCGGCGGCGGGAACTTTATTGAATCTGTTGTTCACGACAACGATGGCGTACGGGCTGTCGCGTCCTTTCTTCGGCCAGAGAACGATGATTTTCATGGTGCTGTTCACCTTTTTATTTTCCCCCGGCATTATCCCGACGTATTTGATCGTAAAAGAAACGGGGCTGATCGACTCGCTCTGGTCATTGATTATTCCGGTGCTGATCAGTCCGTGGAACATGATCGTCATGCGGCAATTTTTCCGCAACATTCCCGAGGAGCTGACGGAAGCGGCGACGATGGACGGCGCGAATCCGATAACGGTCTTCACCCGCGTGATCCTCCCGTTGTCCAAGCCCGCGCTGGCGACATTCGGTTTGTTCTATGCCGTCGCGCACTGGAATTCCTACTTCAGCGGCCTGCTCTATATTAACAATCCGTCGAATTGGCCGATCCAGGTGCTGCTCCGGCAAATCGTGATTGTGAACGATAATACGGCACTGCTGGAACAGCAGGGTTTCGTAGAGGCGCCTCCGGCCGAAACGATCCAGATGGCGGCGATCCTGCTGGCTACCGTTCCGATTCTTGTCGTGTATCCTTTCCTGCAGAAGCATTTCGCCAAGGGGGTGATGCTGGGATCGGTGAAAGGATAGGAACATCAAAATTAAGGGAGGTTCCGATTTCAATGTTTCTGCGAAAATCGTCCGTCATTCGTGATCTCATCCTGATCAGCGCCATAGCCGTACTGGTCGCCGGCTGCACCTCTAACGACGGGAGCGGCGAACCGACGGCTCCCTCGTCTACTTCTACTCCGACTTCGACGACGCCGTCGGATCAGCCGTCAGAGGAAAAGATGCACGACATCAGCTTTATGAGCTATTCCTACGTCAGGTTTCCGGAGCCGGAGAGCCCGGGCGTGCAGGCGATTCGAGATAAGTTTGCGGCGAACGTCCAATCCCAGTTTATCCTCGCCTCGGACTTTAATACGAAGCTGTCGGTTGTCATGGCTTCCGGCGATATGCCGGACGTCGTACATATTCAGAGCGCCGACGCCAATTACATCAAATGGGCGAGGGAAGGCGCCTTCCTGCCGCTTGACGATTACATCCAGCAATACGAAACCTTCAAGCTCGTGCCGGACGCCGTATGGAACCAGTTTCGCGTAGACGGAAAAATCTACAGCATACCGATGTATTCCCCGACGTACATGCAAAGTATTACGATTCGCCAAGACTGGCTCGATCGTCTTGGCTTGAAGGTGCCGACCAGCTATCAAGAGCTGCTGGAGGCAGCCATCGCCTTCACCCATAACGATCCGGACGGGAACGGCAAGAACGATACGTACGGCTTCGCCATGGCGGAGAAAAATACCCCCGAATTTTCGGCCGGCGCTTACTGGTCCGGCGGTTGGTACCATAAAGATCAAGACGGAAACTACATTCCGGGTACGATCGGACCGGGACGCAGGGAGGTTGTAGAGACCCTCTCCAAGGCTTATGCCGAAGGGGCGGTGACGAAGGATTTTGCCGTGCTGAATTGGGCGCAGGCCAACCAAGAATTTTATTCCGGGAAAGCGGGCATCTTCATCGGCATTCCGAACGGCATGGAAGAAAGCTACTATATGGGCTTACTTGAGGTACATCCTGACGCTGTGGTTACGTCAATCCCTTATTTTGTCGCCCCGGACGGCTCGCAAGGCTCCTTGCTGAACCAAGGCTATTTCGGTTTGACGACTTTGTCATCCAAGCTGGCGGACGATCCTGAAAAGGTGAAGAAAATCTTGACCATTCTGGATTATGGCCGCACCTTCTTCGATCCGAAGGACAGAACGCCCGACAACGAGCATTTCGACTGGCTGATGGGCGGGGAGGGGAACGGATACGACATGACGGACGGCAGAGCGGTCGTCCGGGAAGGCGCGGAGAGCATCGCGCCCGTCGGCTACATGTTCGCGCGGGAGGAATGGAGGCCGTGGGCTCCGAGCAACGAAGCGAACCAGTATTCCAAGATGGTATACAAGGATCCGCGCATGCAGGAGTTTATCGGCAAGATCGAAGCGATGGAAGTCAATCATAATAAAACGCCGTACGCCGATCCGAGCAGGGGCATCTATTCCGAGACGTGGGCGCAACATGGGTTAGAGCTTACCAATTACCTTAACGGAGAAATTACGAAGATGATTTCCGGCCATCGCCCCGTATCGGAATGGGATCAGATGGTTCAGGAATGGAAGGACCGCGGAGGAGCGGACTACATCAAAGAAATTAATGAAGGGATTAAAGCGAAACAATAACCGGCGGGAAGGGATGAAGCGGACAGCGCTGTTCGCTTCATCCCTTTTTTCATCCGGGGTAAAGACCAAGCTGCCTGGTCCCATGTAATTACGCATGGGTCTATACTCGATTTGTTTTCGCGGAACAGGAACAAAACAAGCCTCCGTCCCGTATTGTTAGTAAACCCGAAGGAGGGCGTGCCGCATGTTTCAAGAACTGAACGACCGGTTGGCGGAATTGAAGGGCAAAGCTCGACAGAAAGCCGCCTGGGAGCGGCGGGAGCAGGAGCTGGCGAAGGAACTCGAACGTAAGCGTCATGAACGCGGGCAATGGGAAGAGCAGCTGCGCGCCGAGCAGAAGGACGTGGACCGATTGACAGGTCTCAGCTTAGGCGCCTTATTTTACGCGCTTATAGGCAAACGCGACGAGAAGCTGACCCAGGAGGAAACCGAAGTCCTTCAAGCGAAGCTGAAGCGGGACGAGGCGGCGGATACGGTCGCCGAATTGGAGGCGGAGCTGGACGAAGCGAAGCGGCGGCTCGGCGAGGTGCGCTTCATCGAGAGCGATATCCAGGCGGCGTTGGAGGAGAAGCGGAGGCTGATCCTCGCTTCGCATCCCGGTTTGGCGGCCGAGCTGCAGCAGTTGACCGACCGCGAAGCCGAAGCGCAAGCGAACGCGAAGGAGCTGAGCGAGGCGGTGTCCGCCGGCCGGGCGGTTATGAACGCTCTGGAACGCGCCGAAGATCGGCTCGGTTCGGCGAAAAACTGGGGAACGTACGACATGCTCGGCGGAGGCCTGATCTCGACGGCGGTGAAGCACGGCCGCATCGACGAGGCGCGATCCGCGATCCATCACGCGCAGAGCGCCTTGCGCCGATTCCAGACCGAGCTGGCCGACGTGCAGCGCGACGTCTCGATTCGGATCGAAGTCGGGGAGATGTTGACGTTCGCGGATTACTTTTTCGACGGGTTCGTTACGGATTGGATCGTGCAGGGCCGCATCAACGATTCGCTTGCGCAGGTGTCGAACAAGCGAGCGCAAATCGCCCGCATCGCGGCCGAGGTCGAGAGCGAATGGCGGAAGGCGGAGGCGGAGCTGCAGACGCTGCGCCGTCGGAGATCGGCGTTGATCGAGAACGCGTAACGCGCCGGTTCTATTGTGCGGCTTGGGGTATGGCGGCGCGTGCGCGAACGTAGACTATTATGCGGAGGAATGATACCATAATGCCCATAAGATGGCGAGAATTATTGCCTGAATTCCCCAGCGCGGGCGCGTGGGTGAACGGAGAGCGAACGAAGGCGCAGCTGACGGGCCGGCCGACGCTCGTTCACTTCTGGGCGGCGAGCTGCGAGACGTGCCGGGCCGGACTGCCGCTGGTGAACGAATGGCATCGGAAATACGGCGGGCCCGACGGACTCGGGCTGCAGACGGTCGGCGTCCATCTGCCCCGAACGGCGGAGGACGAGGACGCCGCGGCGACGGCCGAGATTATCGCTCGGTACGCTATCTCGCATCCGGTGCTGCTCGACGGCGATCGCGCGGCGGCTGCGGCGTTCCGGAACGAATGCGTGCCGGCGTATTATGCGTTCGACCGAGCGGGCCGCCTGCGCCATTACCAAGCCGGAGACCGAGGGCTCGGCTTATTGGAGCAGCGGATCCAGAAGCTCTTGTTGACGAAGGAACCCGAATAGGAGGATTGGTACACGTGAACGTACCCGAGAACCGCAAGTACAGCGAAGAGCATGAATGGGTCAAGGTGGAGGGGAACCGCGCGACCGTCGGCATCACCGACTTCGCGCAAGGGGAGCTCGGCGACATCGTCTTCGTGGAGCTGCCGAAGGTAGGGGACACGATCAAGCTCGGCGACCCGTTCGGCAGCGTCGAATCCGTGAAGACGGTGTCGGAGCTGTACGCGCCGGTCAGCGGCAAGGTCGTGGCAGTGAACGAGGAGCTGAACGACGCGCCGGAACGCATCAACGAAGCCCCGTACGAAGGCGGCTGGATGGTCGTCGTGGAGATGTCGGACCCGACAGAGCTCGACAAGCTGTGGACGCCGGAGAAGTACATAGAAACCTACGGAGTATAACGGGGAACATGCGGCCGGGTGGGCTCGAAAGCTCACCCGGTCGGCGTTCCCGAGAAAGAACGGAGGGATCGATGAAAGAATGGAACATGGCACGTCGCTAACGTCGCTGATGATCGTCGTCGGCGTCGCGTTTCTCGTACCGGTGCTGCTGCATCGGTTCAAGCTGCGGTTTCTGCCGGTCGTCGTGGCGGAAATCATCGTCGGCATCGCGATCGGCAAGAGCGGGTTGAATTGGGTCGCCGAAGATCCGTACCTAGAGATGCTTTCTTCCTTGGGATTGATTTACCTCATGTTTTTAAGCGGGCTGGAGCTGGATTTCTCGCTGCTTACGTCGAAGCCCGGCGCGAAGACGAGCGGGCCGAACGTCATGAAGGTAGGCTTCGCCGTCTCGGCGGGGGCGCTGTTGCTGGCGGTGGGACTAGCCTTCGGGCTCCAAGGCGCGGGGCTGATCGAGGAGCCGTTCTTCTTCGCCATCGTGATGGCCGCGATCTCGCTCGGCGTCGTCGTTCCGGTGCTGAAGGAGAAGCGCTTGATCGAAAGCCGGATCGGACAAGTCATCCTGTTCATCACCGTCGTGCTCGACTTTACCGCGATGATTCTATTGGCATTCTATATTAGTCTACGGTCGCAGGATTTGTATGTCATGCTGCAGCTCGTGTTGTTTTTCGCGGCGGCGTACGTCGCATACCGTCTCATCCGCCGGACGTTGAACCGGAAAGTATCCGAAGCGATCAAGGCGGGAACGATCCAGATCGGTACGAGAGCGGTCTTCGCGCTCATCCTGTTTTTCGTGGTGCTGTCCGAGACGCTCGGCGTCGAAGTGATCTTAGGCTCCTTCCTCGCCGGCGCGATCGTCTCGCTCATGCTGCCCAAGAAGGACTTCGTGCATAAGCTGGAGACGTTCGGCTACGGCTTCCTGATCCCGATCTTCTTCGTGATGGTCGGCGCGGATCTGGAGCTCGGAGCGCTCCTTCGGGAGCCTAGCGTCCTGATGCTGATTCCAGTGCTTCTGGTGTGCTTCTACGTCGCGAAGATGCTGCCGTCGCTGCTGCTGCGCCGCTGGTACGCTTGGCGCGAGGCGGTCGGGGCCGGGGTATTGCTGTCGGCGAATCTGAGCCTCGTCGTCGCCGCGGTGGAGGTGGGCGTCAAGTTCGGCATTATCGACGAGCAGCTGCGGGGCGCGCTCATCCTCGTCGCGATTCTGTCGTGCTTTATATCGCCGATCTTATTTTCGCGGTTTTTCCCGAAGGCGACGCCGAAGCGGCTCTCCATCGGGATCGTCGGCGCGAACCATATTACGCTTCCGGTGTCGCTCGATCTAGAGCGGGAGCAATACGACGTTCGGCTCTATAGCGTCGCTTCGGCGGAGGAAGCGGCCAAGGAGCCGAAGACGAGCCGGTTCCCCCTTCGCGAGGTGGACAAGCTCGAACCCGAGGCGTTAGCCTCGGCCGGCTTGTTCGACCGGGACGTCATCGTCTTCGCGACGGCCGACGACGACGTGAATTTGTCGCTCGCCCGCGAGGCGAAGGAGCGGGGGGCGGCGCGGATCATCGCCCGGGTGGAGGAGCCCGACCGGCTTGACGTAAGCGAGGGCGAGATTCCGCCGGACGTGCAGCTGCTCTCCTCGCTGTATGCGACCCGCACGCTGCTGAAGGCCGTCATCGAGCACCCGAGCGCGGTGAAGCTCATTACGCAGCACGACGATTCGATCCAAGAGGCGGAGCTGCACAACCCGGCCTACGACGGCATGGCGCTGCGCAATCTCCCGTTCCTCGGCGACGTGCTCGTCATGCGCATCTTCCGCGGCGATTCGTTCGTCGTGCCGCACGGCAATACGGAGATCAAGCTCGGCGACCGGCTTCTCGTCAGCGGAGACGTCGAAGAGATCGCCGCGGTGAAGCGGGAGATGGCGTAAGCCGGACGACACGGATATCGCAAAAACGAAAGCCTTGCTTCGCGACGTCAATCGTTCGCGGGGCAAGGCTTTCGCGTCGGGAATCATTTATGCCTTCAATTTCTGATACCGTTCCATATACTTCAGCACCGTCAGCACGAACGTCGCATGCGACCAGGTGAGCGGCGCGACCGAAATCGGGCTGCCGTCGAACGGATCGACCTGCTCGGACAGCACGCCGCTCTCCATCGCATGGTCGACGACCCATTCGATCGTGCGCCGCGGCGACTCGAGGTCGGCGAGCGACTGGGCCGTCTCGATCTCGAACTCGGCCATCCAGAGCGTACAGATGATCCACGGATTGCCCGGCACGACGTCGAGGTCGGAGGACATCTGGAAGTAATAATCCTGATAGTATCTCGCGATGCCGCCGACTTCCGTCTTGATCGACAGGCCGTCCTTGATTTGCCGCATCGTGCGGACGACGCGTTCGTCCGACGCCGGCAGCACGCCGAACTCGAAGATGCCGTAGATGCTGCTCTCGAGCGTCATATCGCGTACCCACTTGCCGTCCTGCTGCTGCAGCCCGCGGGCGAAGCGGCCGGCTTCCTCGTCCCAGAGATGGGTCAGAATGCCGTTCTTGATGCGTTCCGCGGCCTGCTCGTACCGGCTGCAGCGCGCGTCGTCGCCGAACAGTCGGGCGAAGTTCGCCGCCGCGACCATGCCGCCGTAAACGGCGGACGCCGTGAACGTATAGATGCCGTAGCGCTCCTCCCACAGATCGTAGCTGGGCTTCGGCAGCTGCAGCTCGGGATCGACGTACGAATATAGGAAACGGGCGGCCTTGCGGATCAAGCTCGGGTACAGCGACTGCGGCAGCTCGATGACGCCGTGCTTCGCGTAGTCGGCCCACAGCGCGAACAAGACCAAGGCCGTCTCGTCTTCTTGGATCGGGAGCTGCTGTTGTCCGTTATGTACGTACGGATGCCAGGAAGAGCCGACGGTGCCGTCCGGGTTGTACTTATGATGCAGATACCCTTCGTCCGTAATCGCCTTGGCGCAGAAGTGGAAGAACGGGACGACCATGCCTTGGTAGCCGGCCATCGACATCGCGTATGCGACAAGCGCGCCGTCGCGAGGCCACATGTAGCTGTAATGGTCCCGGTTGTAATTGAGAATGTCGGTGTCGTTCGCCGCGATGATGGCGCCGCGCTCGTCGATCTGCGTGCGCACGGTAAGCAAGCTTTGTTTATACATGTCGACGACGTCGTCGCGCAAATCCCCGAAGTCGCGCTCCTGCTTGTTGACCCAGCGCTGCCAGTATATTTTCGTCCGATCGAGCAAGTTGCCGGGGCCGCTCTCCCGAACGTAGGCATTGAGCTTCTTCACCTCGTCGAGCGTATGGCCCGCGGTCATCCAGTAATACATCGTGTGCGTGGAAGACGGCTGAAGGAACAGGCGGAACGAGATCGTGCTGTCCACGGAGCCTTGCGCGATCGGGTTGCCCATCAGATGGCCGTCTTCCGCGTCTTTCCAGGTGCCCTCGGCTTGATGAAATCGCTTGACGCCTGTAGTATATTGATAGATGCCTTCCTGACCGGTCGAACCGTTGAACATGAAGTAGTGGTCGCGCTTGTAGTGAAAAACGGTGTTGTTCGCGGGGTAGTAGGCGGCGGTATCGCCGACTTCGGTTTCGTTAATGACGAGATCCTGGTGGAAGAAGAGGCGGACTTCCCGTTCGTGCTCGGTGTCGTTCTTGACGGCGAAACGACGAATGAAGATGTCCTCGCGTTGGTGGACGCCGTCGTTGATCGTGAGCGTCAGCCCGAGTCTCGGATGCGTCGCGGTGACGCAGGTGACGAGGGAATCGTCCTCGTAATCGAGCGTGCGCCGCCATTCGTCGTCCGCGAGCCATGCGAACTCGCCCCCGGCCCAAACGCCGACGCGGCAGTGATAACCGCTCACATGATTCAATTGTCCGACATAAGGATAGTACAAATCGCGAATGTAGCCGTTCCGATCCAGGTTGATGAGCATTTTACCGTTTCCCGTTACGAGATGCCTTGGCACGCTACCACTTCCTATCGTCTTCGATTCTCTATATGAAGCTTATATTTTCATACAGTATAACCGGAAACGGTCGATTACGCATCAGATTCGTCATCGGTTTCCGTCGCCTCGATTCATTGCGATCCGATTCGGCGCGGCTCGGCCGATATGCGCGGCAGCAGCTTGATCAGCTCGTCGACCTTGTTGCTCGCGTCCAGGACGCGCTGGAATTGCTCCCAGTCGATCGAGAGATGACGGATGGATGCGCCGCGGTGATAGGCGACGACAAGGGAACGTTCCTCCGGATCGTAAGACACGTAGGCGATCTGCTTATGTTCCAGCGGGACGACATGCGCCATTAGTACCGAACCCCTTTCTCGCGGGAAGATGATGGTAGCTTTTTATGATATGCGTTAATAGTATGGAATAGAACGTTCCGCAGGTCCGTAAGGCTGGTCCGATGCGGGTTTTCTGTTAAAAAGTGCTTGTCTTCGGGAAAAAGGAATTGTACGAGTCGAACTCGAATAAGAAGAAGATATCCGAAACGAACGTACCGGGAGGGATCAAGATGAGCTTTTGCTGCGGCGCGAGCATGATCGGCACGAAGGGCAGCATCCGCCACCTTCGGACGCAGATTCATAACGTTCCGATACTGTTTTGTCCGGTATGTCACCGGATCGAGGTACATTATCTCGTCGAGGACGAATACGAAATCCTGGCCGAGTACGCTGGGGGAGACGGCGCATCCGAAGTGGACTTCGAAGATTATTCGGACGCTCCGCTGCACGACGCGTTGTTCGAAAACTGCGTCAATCAGGAGCACGAGGATCCGCTCGCGCTCGTCACGAACCAAATCGATATGGCGCTCGACCTGCTTCGCATCGCCAAGGGCCTCGACGACGTCGAATGGGAATATCAGTTGAAGAACCGGCTGCGCGTCATGAGCGGCCGAAGAGATAAATTGCGCAGGAAAAAGACGACGGGCGGCTATCGATAATGCGAACCCAGCGAAACAAAGCGGGGGGGAGAAGCGTCTCATGAATGGGGCGCTTCTTTTCTTTTTCCAATCGGGAGTACCCCCACAAAGCTCGAAGCCGCATCGAATAGATTAGGAACCGAGGTGAACCGGGTGATCTTGCTGCTCATCCAGAAGTGGTTGAAGCGCACCGACAAGACGACGACGTCGTCCGCCGGCGCGCCGATCGAAGACGAGGTGGCCGCGATCCGCGCGGGAGACGAAGCGCTTCGGGGCGACGTCATCGCTCGGTATCAGCCGTACGTGGCCAAGACCGCGTCACGCTTCTGCAAACGCTACATACACCCCGAATCCGACGACGAATACAGCATCGCGCTCTCGGCGTTCAACGAAGCGATCGACGCGTTCGACCCGCAGGCGGGCCGCGCGTTCCTCAGCTTCGCGGAGACGGTCATCCGCCGGCGGTTGACCGACTACGTGCGCAAGGAGCAGCGTCATGCGTCTCACATTCCCCAGAGCGCTTTCCTCATGGAAGACGACGAGGGGGAGACGTACGATCCGATCGAGGTCGACGCCTCCGTGGATCGATATAAGCTGGATCGGGAAAACGAGGAGCGCAAGCTCGAGATCGAGACGCTGAACCGTGAGCTCGCCGACTACGGCATCACGTTCGGCGATCTTGTCGACGGCAGCCCCAAGCATGAAGACACCCGGCGTTCGCTGATCGGCATCGGGGCGCTCATCAGCCGGGATTCGGCCTTGTTCGGGCCTTTGACGAACAAGAAGGCGCTGCCTCTGAAGGAATTGTCGGAACGCGTCGACGTCTCTCGGAAGACGTTGGAACGGGGACGGAAATATATTATTGCCGTCGCTTTGATTCATCTAGGAAATTATCCGCATTTGCAGTCCTTCGTGGCGCCGGCCGCATCGGTTTCGAGCGGAGCCGGTGCCGCGGCGCAACGCGGCGAGAACAAGGGGTGGGAAGCTTGAAGAAGGGCGTCGTCATGGAAGTCGGGGAGCGTCATGCGGTCGTATTGACGGATTCCGGCGCATTCGTTCGCTTGGCGAAGCGCGGACGAACGTTCGCCGTCGGGGAAGAGATACCGCTTCCCGCCGCCCGAAGAGGGCTTCCGCGCAGGGCGTGGTACGCCTTGTCGTCGACGGCCGCCGCCGCGCTGATCTTCGCCATGTTCCTCTTCTCGGCGCTGCCGGGAGGCGGACCGCCGGTCGCGACGGTGCCGGACGATTTGAACAAGATCGCTGTGACGGAGACGCCGTCGGTCGATCCCGGGTCTACGGATGCGACGCCGCCGGCGAACGACCCGGCGCCTGCGCCGATGCCGGTCGCGTACGTCTCGATCGACATCAATCCGAGCGTCGAGCTCGGCCTCGACGCGGCGGGGACGGTCGTGAAGGCGAGCGGACGGAACGAGGACGCGACGGAACTGCTGGACGGGCTCGAGCTCGTCGGGCTGACGCTCGAGGCGGCCGTCGCTCAGGTGATGGAAGCGGCGGAGACGAAGCTGCTGAGCGCGAGAACGGAAGCGGACATCGTCATTACGAGCGTCGTCGTCGACGAGACGGCGCCGGTGAAGGAAGAGGAGCTGCAGGCTCGCGCGAAGGGCGAAGTGGACCGCGTCATCCAGGAGCACCATGCGGAAACCGCGGAAGCGTACCGCGTTACGGTATGGTCCGCGCCGAAGGAAGTGCTCGAGGAGGCGAAGGAGTCCGGTTTGTCGGCGGGTAAGATGGCGTTCCTTCTGAAGGCGCAGGCGAACGGCGTTCAGGTGACCGCCGAAGAGCTTCAGAAGTCGTCGATCCACGACGTGGCGAAGCAATACGCGGATAAGAAGCTGCTGGACGCGGATCCGACGTGGACGAAGGAGACGATGAAGGAGCTGCTGAAGCAAATCAAGTCGGAGATCAAAGCGTCCGAGGACGACGATGACGACGAGAAGGACGACGACCGAGGCGACGGCGGGAAACCGGGTAACGGCAACGGGAAAGAAAACGGCAACGGCAACGGCAACAGTAACGGCAACGGCAGAGGAAGCGCCGCCGGAAAAAACGGGAGCAGCGGGAATGCCGGGAATGCCGGGAACAAAGGTAATGCCGGAAATGCCGGAAATGCCGGAAATGTCGGTACTCAAGGCAACGGGAAAGCCGACGACGACGATCGCAATCTGAAGATCGACCTTGAATTCAATTTCGATTGGGGAAAATGGAGAGATTGGGGCGGCGGCAACGAGGAAGACGACGATCGGGACGAACGCGAAGACGACCGGAAGAAGGACGACCGGCGCGGCCGCGACGACGACGATCGGAACGAAAGAGAGAAGAGCGAGGACGGACCGCGTCGCGACGACGGGTCCGTCTCGGCGCGTCCGAACGAAAAGGACAAGGATAAGAAACAGGAGACAGACAAAGGGAAAGACAAGGAAAACGACAAAGACGAATCCAAAGAAAAGAACGAAAAAGAGAAGGAAAAATAAGGGCTCCGGCATCGCCGGGGCCTTTGCCCTGTGTTAAAATAGTATCGATTCGCACGGTCAACCTTACAGCGGAAGGATTTGAGAGGCTTGCGATATAACGTGTTCGGCAGAACCGGCCATACCGTCTCCGCACTCGGCTTCGGCGCGATGAATTTGCCCGGCGTGCCGTTCGAGCAGGCGCGCGACGCATTGAATTACGCTCTGGATCGGGGCATTACGTACATCGATACGGCGGCGGGATATCGGAACAGCGAAGAGATCATCGGCGACAGCATCAGCCATCGCCGGAGCGAATATTTCCTTGCGACGAAGACCGCCCAACGCGAATACGAGAAGGCGAAAGAAGAGATCGATCGCAGCCTGAAGCGGATGAAGACCGACTACGTCGATCTGCTCCAGATTCACTATGTGAATACGGTGCAGGAGTTCCAGAAGGCTATGGGGGAGAACGGTTCCTACCGCGCCGCGCTCGAAGCGCAGCGGGAGGGCAAGGTGCGCTTCATCGGCATCTCCGGCCATCGCCCGGACTTGCTCGCGAAGTGGATCGCGCCGGGCCAATTCGACCAGGTGTTGTTCCACCTGAGCCTCGTGCAGCCGTTCGCGCTCGACGAGCTCATTCCGGTCATGAACCGGCTCGGCATGGCGAAGACGGCGATGAAGCCGTTATCCGGCGGCTTCGTGCAGCCGGTCGAGAAGGCGTTCCGTTACACCTACAGCCAGGACGTCCACACGATGATATCCGGCATGGTGAGCGTCGACGAGGTGAAGGAAAACCTCGCCGCTCTCGAGCGCGAGGTCGAGGCGGAGGAGAAGCGGGAGCTGGAGTCGATGGCGGCGAACTTATCCGCCCATAACTGCCGCCGCTGCAACTACTGCTCCTGTCCGCTCGAAATTCCGATCCCCGATATGATGATCTCCAGCGTCGTTCGTCGCGAGCTCGGCCTGCTGCCGAAAGGCCAGGCGTTCTACGAGAAACATAAGAGCAAGATCGTCTCCTGCGCCGACTACGAGCCGTGCCGGGAGAAGCCGCTGTGCGAGGAGAAGTGTCCGTACCATCTGCCGATGCAGCGGACGATCCAGGAAACCGCGGCCACGTTAGCTTAGGAGAACAGCGGATTCGCTCTTCGCCCGCCCTCGCGTTTGGATGCGACGGGCGGGTTTGCTATAATGGGAGCACGATGGATACGGAGGTCGAAGGGTATGTTTTTCAAGAAGACGGATGTCCCCGCGAACGACCGCGTTCCCCCGGGGCAGACGCTGACGACCGGTTTCCCGGTGCTGCATCACGGGGACGTGGCGCGATATAAGGATGTTAGAACGGAATGGAACCTCCGCGTCTTCGGCTTGGTCGAAGAGGAGCTGCGGCTGTCGTACGACGAATTCATGGCGCTGCCGCGCCGCGAGTTCGGCAACGACATCCACTGCGTCACGACTTGGTCGAAGCTCGACAACGTCTGGGAAGGCGTGGCCGTCGGGGAAGTGATCGGCCGCGTGAGGATCAAGCCGGAAGCGAAGTACGTGATGCTGCACGCGGAGCATGGCTGGACGACGAACTTGCCGATCGCGGATTTTCTTCGAGAGACCACGTTCTTCGGCCTGAAGCACAACGGCGCGGAGTTGACCCCGGAGCATGGGTATCCGGTCCGCATGGTCGTGCCGCATTTGTATTTCTGGAAGAGCGCCAAGTGGCTGCGCGGCATCGAGTTCATGGCGAAGGATAAGCCGGGCTTCTGGGAGCGCAACGGGTATCATATGTATGGCGACCCGTGGCGGGAAGAACGCTACGATTTCGATTGAGGGAAGGGGGAAACCCCTTCTTTTTTATTTTGTACAGCAATTGACATGAACCCTCGATAACAATATTCTGAAGTAATACCCATTTTATGGGTCATAATCTAAGGAGTGTTCGGCATGAAGTTACCTGTCCATGAACAATTCATTGAGCAGGCAATTCGGTACGTCAGCCAAGATCGACGATTCGCAGGTTTGCTGGCGGGCGGTTCCATGATGCGCGGAACGATGGACGAATTTAGCGATCTAGATCTAATCATCGTTTATCATCCTGAGTTTCGCAGCGAAGTCATGAGCCAACGCCTTCAAATCGCGGAAGGGATGGGCAACCTGCTTTCGGCGTTTACAGGCGAGCATGTCGGCGAACCCCGGCTGATCATTTGTTTGTATGGTCCAGTCCCGCTTCATGTCGATCTTAAATTCGTACAACCGGAGGAGCTCAGGTCCCGAATTGAAAATCCATTGATCCTTTGGGGACGAGGTTCCGATATTTCAACGATAATAAGCGAATCGACGCCATCATTCCCTTACCCCGATCCGCAATGGATGGAGGACCGCTTCTGGGTGTGGGTGCATTACGGCGCCGTAAAGTTAGGGAGAGGCGAGTGGTTTGAAGTCATCGATCTGATTACCTTTATGCGGAGCGCCGTATTGGGCCCGTTGGCACTCATCCGCTGCGGTCATCTCCCGCAAGGGGTCAGAAAGCTAGAAACATGCGCTGTCGAAGGACTAGAGGAACTTAAAGGAACGATCCCGGTCCATAGCTTCGAAAGCTGCTACCGCGCGCTAAAAAATACGATTCAGCTCTATCTGCGATTCCGCGATGTACGGAAGATCGTTCCGAAAACAGAGGCGGAACGCGTTTCTGTCGAGTACCTGGACGGCATATTCGCATCCCAAACGTTAGAGGGATAGATTCCGATAGGCGATTCGATCCCCCTTCCTCCCTACTTGCATCCGTCTAGGCAATCGTCCAAGCGAAATCGGGTCGGGCCGTGTAATATGTATGGTCTGAAGAAAGGAGGGGAAGTCAATGAGCGGAGTATGCGGTGGATTCACCTCGACTGGAGCGATTTTGGTTCTCTATATTCTTTTGGTCATTATCCTGTCGGCAGGTTACTTCGTCTAACCACAGCTGAAGAAGCCTACGAACAAGAGCCGCAGGGCTCTTGTTCGCGTAATCAGGGGTTATTTCGCAGCCGATGCGGCCGATTGTTTCGATCCGACGAGGAGAATGTACCCCAAGTGTTCGGCGGAATTCCCCATGATAGCATCGTAGGCGTTGGTGACCTCCCAGATGTCCACGTCGAATAGAGAGCCTGTATCGATTTGCTGGTATTCGTCCTTGTATAACTGCTTCTGTTCGATTCCTGTCGGGAACGGGAAAGGGCCGTCGATATGAAAAGGGCGAAACCCCGCATTCCGTGCTTCGACGGTCCAATCCTCGGGCTCCCAAAGCTTCGATATTCCATAAAATCGAGCGATCGCATCATGGGCTTCCGACGGCATGGAGCTTCGACGGATCATCTCTCTGTCGAATAATCGACCCCCTCCCCGCAAGACCCGATAATACTCTCGCAGGGCTTGGGGGGTGTCGGTGAAGATCGACACGGATTCGACGAGGACGACGTCGAACGATTCGTCGGGGAACGGAAGAGCCGTCGCGTCGCCTCTCCTAAATTCGACCGTAAGCTTTTCTTTCTCGGCCCGAGCTTTCGCCTTCGCGATCATATCCGGACGGATGTCGATTCCTGTGACTCGATGACCTTGCGCGGCAACGTAACAAGCCGTTCTCCCCGTGCCGCAACCGACCTCCAGCACCTTGGCATCGGGGGGGAGCGGATACGCTCTCAATTGCTTCACGGTTTCCGCGAAGCCTCCGGGATGGGCGTCGCCGATCCCTAACCTCGCCAACATCTCTAAGTACTCCATGGAGCACGCTCCTTCCTTTTGGGATCGATAACCCCAAGATCGCGTATATCGCGGGAGAAAGGATGGACCGGTACTGCGTATAAGACTATCGATAGATTCGGCCATCGTACGAATACATGGGCATCTTATGCGCCCGACCCCCGTTCGGTGTGCGCCGACATTATTATGGAGTGCCGATGCGAAACTTCGCGTTTGCGGGACGGTACGGTGACGAGGTTTCTGAACGAAGAGAACGTACGGTGCAGAGCGACGGACGATGATAGCTGGTGAACGCTACATATCGTATCCCGCCTTGTGGATGCCCCCCATCGAGCGACAACGCCGTGGATATGTTCCGGCGCCGGGAAGCGGCGAGACGCTAGTTCCTCAATAAGCCCGGCGGATGGTAGGGCGGGGGGATTTTCAGCCAGCCGTTCTTTCGCATGAGATTTTTGGCATGGGCGCCCAGCTTCGCCTGTTCGAAATGAAACTTCGCCCACATGGCTCCGATATCGTTGCGAATGCATTCGGTCATATTCCGCGAGCATTCCATAACGGTGACGAGCAATTTCGTCGATAACATATTCGCGATTTCGACGTCGGTCAATTTCGCGCCCATCGGGACCGCATTCGGATCCGACCGCGGCTTATCTTCCGGCAGAGACGGCAACGGAATCCCCTCGGCTTCCATGAACTTCTTCAATTCGTCCGACTGGGAGGTGCACATCTTGATGGCCTCGTCCAGGATCTCGAGGAGATCTTTTTCCGTCGTCATATTCCTTCCGATCTGCTCCAGAACCACAATTTCTTGGACGAACGCAAGATATTTCCACGCATCCATGACTTCCCCGACATGCATCAGGGGTTTGGGGTCGGGGTCGGAAAGCGTTTGGAAAATCCCTGTCACGGATTCTAATAGGTTCGTCATTCGATCGCCTCCACCTGTAATTTTTCCTAATAAAAGTAAATTCATCCATATAAAAAGAGGACGACCGAACGTGCCGGCCGACCTCTTTCGCTGTTCTATTCGTTGCCCAATAAGGCTTAGATTTCCGATTCGATGGGTTGTCCGAACGAATTATCAATTCACATTCTCGCGTTTCAATCGCATAAAACATGGCGACATGAGGGATTCTTCTCGAGTACCGACAAATTCCAGCATAAAGGAGTCGTCACCCATGGCGAGACCCGACAGTCGAACCGAGAACGTCGATAGACTGAACAAGAACACGAAAAACACGATCGAGAAGTTGAACGAAGCGCAGGAGTACTTACAGGAGCATGCGGACGAGCTGTCTCCGGGGGAAGCCTCGGCGATCCGCGCGAAGAACGAGCGTCGCCGCACGAACATCGAGGCGCTCGAAGGGGAAATCAAGGAAGAGCGGCGGGTAGAGAAGTAACGAGTCCGTCGGAAAATGAGGAAGGGGGGCGGCGCGCCCCCTTCTTTTTTTACGTTCGCTTCAGAACCAGTAAGCCCCCTCGCCGATGCGGGCTCGGAACGGCAAACCGGGCGAACCGCCCGAGGGAGACGGATGCTGCGCGTACGGCGCCAGCTTCATATAGTTCGGCCGCGTCGTCTGCGGCAGCAGGAACGCCGAACGGAGCGCCCCGGGCTTGCGATGCTCGTTCAGCTTCGCGACGATCGCGTCGGCGGAGCGGATGCCGATACCGTGCCCGTAGTAGGAATCGCCGCCCATGTAGATGACGTTCTCGCCCTGCCATTGCATCGTCGCCGGATCGACGTCCGGATTGTCGAAGTACAAGCAGTCGCCGGGCACGAATCGCGTGGAAGGAATCGTCGTGAGCCCGAGGTCTCGGTCGACGTTCCAATGGAACAGGAACGTATTCGCGAACAGCCGGTCGTACGCCGCGCCGCCGATCGTCTCGAGCGCCGCTTTATAAAAGACGATCACGATCGCCGTCGCGCATTCGAACCCGTACATCGGACCGTTCCGGTAAATATCGAGCAGCGCCTCCGACGGCTTCCGGTCGCTCCGCAGCCGGAAAGCGCCGTTCGGCTCCCGCCGCCAATAGTCCTCGTTGCAGCGCGAGTTCTCGAACGTCTCGAAGCCGACGCCGCTGACGTTCAGCGCCCGGGCGGCTTCGAGCGTCGCCTCGCGCATCCGCAGCTCGAAGTCGAGGTCTCGCACGCTCGGATACGCGCCGTTCGTCCGAGCCGCCAGGAGCGTCAGGAGCGCGAGCCGCGTCTCCGAGACGTCGGGCAACGAGCTGCCGTCGGATTGCAAGATATGAATCATATTTCACCTCATTCCGCGTAGTTACCCACATCTTATTCCGCAATGCGGGAGATGCGCCCCCTTTTCCCGCAAAACCCGGTATAATAGAGAGGAATTCGAAATCGCCGCATCGAAACATATCATGTAGAGAGACGTTAGGAGGAGAGAACATGACGAACGAAATTATTGCGCACCGGGGCTGGTCCGCCGAGGCGCCGGAAAATACGTTGGCCGCGTTCCGGAAGGCGCTCGACGCCCCGTACGTCGCCGGATTGGAGCTTGACGTACAGCTGTCGAAGGACGGCGTGCCGGTCGTCATCCACGACTTCACGCTGCAACGGACGACGAACGGAACCGGGTTCGTGAAGGACAAGACGCTGGCGGAGCTGAAGGCGCTCGACGCGGGGATATGGTTCGGCGAAGCGTTCCGAGGCGAGCCGATTCCGACGCTGGCGGAGGCGCTCGCGCTCGCGAAGGGGCGCGGGACGGTGAACATCGAGCTCAAGACGGCGGGTCATATGTATCCGGGCTTGGCGGAGGCCGCGGTGAAGGTCATCCGGGAAGCCGGGATGGAGAAGGATGTCTACTTCACGTCGTTCGATCATCTGGTCATGCTGGAGGCGAAGTCGATCGCCCCGGACATTCGGACGGGACTCCTTGTAGGCGGTCGACCGATCGCGATGAAATATCAGTTCGAGGCGACCGGCGCGGACGTACTGTCGATCGCGTACCCATACATTACGCCGGAGCTCGTGAAGGAGACGAAGGAGCTCGGCATCGGGCTGTTCGCCTGGACGATCGACGACGTCGAGCGAATTCGCGCCGTCGCGGCGCTCGATTCCTCTATCGCGATCTGCACGAACCGTCCGGATCGGGCGCGCGAAGCGCTCGGCGTCTAACGTTGCGGTCGAAGAACGGAAGGAGCACGAGGATTTGACGAAAATATTGCTGGCGGACGATGAACTCGCGCTTCGGTTTCTGATTACGGAGACGCTGGCCGAAGAAGGCTACGAAGTGAAAGAGGCGGAGGACGGGCGGGAAGCGATGCGTCTCCTGCAATCCGAATCGTTCGACGTCGTCATCTTGGATTACATGATGCCGGAGCGAACCGGCGTCGAAGTGTGCGAATGGCTGCGTCGAACCGACGGGGACAACCGCGATAAACCGGTCGTTCTCCTTACGGCGAAGGCTCAGCAGAAGGATAAAGATCAGGCGCTCGCCGCGGGCGCGACCGAATACATGATCAAGCCGTTCAGCCCGCTGCAGCTGCTCGAGCTCGTCGACCGTCTCGCGGGCGGGGCCCGGTAGCCGGTGGACTGGCTGAAGGGGAAAGACAAGCTCGGACGCCGCGCGAATCGGCGCATCTACGGACTGGTGCTCGCGCTGATCGCATGCGTCGTCGCGTTGGGGACGATCGCCGGCGGCGAGCTGCGGCGCACCGGGCGGGAGATCGAAGTCGGCTTCGGCGAGCAGCAGGCGCTCGAGGAGCTTCAGGTGCAATTCGACCGCGTCGTGATGAATGTGCGAGGGTATATCGCGTACGGCAATACCGGCTTCTTGCAGGACGTGGAGGTGGAGCGCGTTCGTTTCGAGAATCGGCTGGCGACGGCGGATTCCGATACGGCGGCGATGGAAGAAATCGCGACGCTCTGGCGGGAGTACGACGGCTTGATCGACGAGGCCGTCGGATATAAGGCCGAAGGCGACGCGGACGCGCTGTCGGCGTTGTCGCGCGAGCGGACGACGCCGGCGATCGATCGGATCAACGCCTTGATCGAGGAGCTCCTCTCCGAGAAGGAGAAGGAGCTCCGCGGCTTGATGGAGGAGAGCCGCCGGGTGTCCGAACGGTTGATCTGGGGCGTTCTGGTCTTCGCGGTGTTGATGTTCGGCTGGGTCGCCGTGTCGCTTCATCGCTTCTTCCAAGCCTCCGTCATTCAGCCGCTCTCCGTCCTTGGCCGATCCTTCGAGCGATTGAGCCGCGGCGTCTCCGCTCGTCTGCCGGACGATTACCGGGACGACGAGATCGGCGCGGTGTACCGCGGCTTCAACTTTATGACCGGCGAGCTCGAGCGTCGTCAAGACGAGTTGGAGCAGAGCAACGCGGAGCTTGCCGCGCAGCGGGACGAGCTGGAGGCCCAGAACGAAGAAATTATGGCGCAGCAGGAAGAGCAGGAGCGGACGCTGCGCAAGCTGACGGAGCGGGAGCGGGATCTGGAGCTGCTCACCCGGTACCAGGAGCGGCTTACGGGCTTCACGGAGATGGAGACGTTCCTTGAAGCGGGCGTCTCGGCCATGCTGAACGCGCTCGGGCTGGACGCGGCGCTCGTCGTGCATCGCCCGGCCGGGGGGAGCGATGCGCGGCTCTTGCATGCGGTCGGGTATCCGGCGACGCTCGCGGACCTGGAGAACGGGCAGGGCCGGTTGTACGGCCCCGCGGACCGCGTGTTCAGGGAGCGCACGATTCTGACGCTGCGCCGCCCGGTCACCGGGGACGAGCGGGGGCTGCATCGAGGCTACGAAGAAGCGGTCGATCATTACTGCCCGCTGCTCGACGACGAGCTCGCCCCGATCGGCTTCCTGCTTCTCACGGGATACGGAAGCAAGTCGGCCGAGCCTGCGTTCCTTCGCGTGATCGCCGGCGTCGCGAAGCAGTTTTCCATCGCGTTCCACGCGCAGCTGCTGAACGAGGATCGACGGCGCCAAGCGGCGGAGCTGGAGACGCTCAACGTCGAGCTGGAGCACGAACAGCAGCGTCTCCGCTCGCAGCGCGACCTCGTCCAGGGCATCGTCCAGTCGATCCACGAAGGCTTGATCATGTGCGATTACGGCATCGTTCGGTTCGCGAATCCGACGGCCGACGCGTTCTTCGGCATGGCGGCGGATCGCGGCGCCGGAGTCGCCCAGTTCTGCGAGCGGCTGGAGCGGGGCAGCGACGGCACGTTGACGGGCTTGTACCGGAAGCTGACGGCGCTGCAGGAGGGCGCGGCGGAAGAGCTCCACGCGCGCTTCTCGTACCGGCCGGCCGAAGACTCGGCTCTGCGGCATTACGAGCTGCATGCGAACGTCTTGGAGTCCGGCGCGTCGAACCGGCAGCTGCTGCTCGTCTTCCGCGACCGGACGGAGGAAGAGAAGGCGGACGAAGCGAAGAACGAGTTCGTGAGCATCGTCTCGCACGAGCTGCGAACGCCGTTGTCGAGCATTATGGGCTTCATGGAAATTTTGCTCCATCGCGAAGTGGCGAAGGAGAAGCAGCGGAAATACCTGGAGACGGTGTACAAGGAATCGCAGCGGTTATCCCACTTGATCGGGGACTTCCTGGATTTGCAGCGCATGGAGTCCGGGAAGCAGACGTATCACCTGACGCCGATCGCGGTGGAGCCTTGGCTTCGAGAGCTGGTCGAAGGGTGGAAGGGGCAATGGCCGCACCGGATCGAGCTGCGGCTCGAGACGGATGCGCCATACGTCGTCGGCGACGCCGACCGGCTGACGCAAGTGATGCACAATCTGATCAGCAACGCGATGAAATATTCGCCGGGGCAAGATCGGATCGTCGTGCGGGTACGAACCGAGGGGGAACGGTGCGTCATCGACGTGACCGACTTCGGTCTCGGCATTCCGGAGGAAGCGAAGCCGAAGCTGTTCACGAAGTTTTACCGGGTCGACAATTCGGATCGACGGCAGATCGGCGGCACGGGTCTCGGCTTGTCGGTCGTGAAGGAAATCGTAGAGGCGCACGAGGGAGCGATGAGCTTCGACTCGGAGCTGGGGGCGGGCAGCACGTTCACGGTGTCGCTGCCGCTGTACGAGGTGCCGTCCGTGGAGGGCCGCGTCGTCGTCGTCGAGGACGACACGAACGCGTCGGGCCTCATCGCCGTCGCGTTCGAGAAGCTGGGCTTGTCGATTCGGCCGTTCGCGACCGCGGAGGCGGCGGCGCTCGCGCTTCGGCGTTCGGACGCCGAAGCGCGTCCGGCGCTGTGCATCGTCGACGTGCAGCTCGGCGGCCGGCAATCGGGCTGGGACTTCCTCGCGGAGATCCGGGAGACGCCGGCGGCGCAGGACGTCCCGATCGTCTTGACGACGGTGCTCGATCCGCCGCAAGGCTTCCACGAGACGCCGAGGATGCGCTACTTGCGCAAGCCGTTCACGGTGGAGCGGCTGCTGCAGGTCGCGAAGCAGGCGCTCGACGGAGAGCCGCTGTGAGCGGGCTAGCCCCTACCCTGCGAACCATTCGCCGCGGGCGATGAGGAAGCAGCGGCCGCCGACGACGATGTCATAGTCGTCGGCGCTCTTCCTGGTTCCGCGCAGCGACAGGAGAGACGGGCGACCGACGGCATACCCTTGCTCGGCTCGGAGCTCGAACGCGTCACCGTATAGGCCGTGGCGCAGCAAGTACCCGATCAGCGCGCCGTTCGCGCTCCCGGTCGCCGGGTCCTCCGGGATGCCGAGCGATTCCACGAATACGCGGACATGCAAGTCGCGTCCGGGCTCGACGGCATCTCTTGCGAACGCTAGGATGGCCTTCGACTCGATCGCTTGCGCGAGTTCGAGCTGCTTGTCCCGGTTCGGGCGAGCGGAGCGGAGCGCGTTCAGCGAACGAAGCGGCACGATGAGAGACGAGAGTCCCGTAGATACTTCTTGCACAGGCAGCGAATCTTCGATATCGCCGGCGTCCACGCCCAGGACGTCGGCGATTCGCGTATGGGGGACTTCCGCGCCGAACGTCGGCCGAAGCTGGCGCATCCAGAGCCGGCTCGGCGCTTCGGAGGCGCCGTCGTCGTACTCGAGCGCGACGTCGATCGGGCCGACGCCGAGCCGCAGCGTCAGCGCGTCGATCGGCTCGCGACTGCGAATGCGCTGCAGGACGTACGCCGTCCCAAGGGTCGGATGTCCGGCGAACGGCAGCTCCGACTCGGGCGTGAAGATGCGGACGTGGTACGAGCCGTCGGCCTCGGGGGCGTTCGCGACGAAGGTCGTCTCGGAGAAGTTGACTTCCTTCGCGATGCGCTGCATCTCTTCGGAAGTCAGATCGTCCGCGTCGAGGAAGACGGCGAGTTGGTTTCCGGCGTATTTCGATTCGGCGAATACGTCGACGATATAATACGGTACGGTGAACGGCATGGCGAAGACCCCTTTTTCCCGATGGAGTTGGATAGGATTGGCAGCGTGTGATCGCATTATAACCTAGTCATCGTGTACAATGGAACAAAGGAGCGTGGAAACGATGAACAGACGGTTTTTCACTCCGCGTGAAGCGAACGAGCTTCTCCCCTTTATTCGCGAAGACATCGTACGCTTACAGAAGACGAAGCGCGAGTTCGTGGAGATCGCATTGAAGCTGCGCGAGATGCGCATTACCCATGAGCAGGCTTCGAAGGAGCCGCCGGAAGACGACTTGTTTCAGATGGAAGCGAGCATGGAGTTTTTGCAGATGGAGGCGAAGACGTTGTCCGACAGCATTCGGCTCAAGGGCGCCGAGCTGAAGGACGTGGATCACGGTCTGGTCGACTTCCCCGCTAGGATCAATGGAGAAGAGGTATTGCTTTGTTGGAAACAAGGAGAGGAACGCATCGAATTTTATCACGGACGGGACGACGGCTTTCGCGGGCGACGTCCGATTCCCGAAGGCTTGGAATAGACGGAATCGGCGGCGGTCGAGGCGAAGGCTGGTTTCGCCGGATCTGGTTCGCGGCGCTTATATGGATCGTAGTCGCCTTCGCGTTGGGCGGAGGCGGGGGAACGGCTTACGCGCACACGTCGTTGTCCGGCTCCGCGCCGGCGGACGGCGAAACGCTGGAGACGCCGCCGGAGATGCTGCATCTGACGTTCAGCGGCAAGCTGGAGTCGACGGCTGCGCTGCATTCGGTCACGCTGACCGGGCCGGAAGGGGCGGGGGTTCCGCTGGAGCCTCCGGCGCTGGACGGCAGCGGGAAGTCGCTGATGGCGGCGCTGCCGCCGCTCTCGAACGGAACGTACGACGTTGCGTTCCGGGTCATCTCGGCGGACGGGCATCCGATCGAGGGCGGGTTCGCGTTCGAGGTCGCGGCGCCCGAGCCCGTGCAGGAACCGACGCCGGCGCCCGAGGCGCAGGAGCCTGAGGCGCCGGTCGAACCGCCTGCGCCGGACGGCGGCGCGGAGGAGCCTGCGGCCGAGCCGGGGACGGCGCCGGACGAGGCGGACGAGCCGGGGACGGCGCCGGACGAGGCGGACGAGCATGCGGGGCACGATTCGCACGGCGAGACGAAGGTCTCGTCTTCCGCCGGCGCGGGCACCGCGTTCGCGGCCCTCCTGAACGCCAGCCGCGTCGCGTATTACGCCTCGCTGCTGCCATTGCTCGGGTGGGCGCTGTGGAGCGCGCTGCGGCCGCAGGTCGGAGCGGACCGGCTCGCGTACTGGCGGCGTATCGGGATGCGATTGCAGGCGCTGCATCTCGCGTTGTTCGTCGTTCACGTCGCCGTGCAATGGGCGGAGCTGTCCGGCGGCAATGCATCGGCGTCCTTCCTGGACACGCTGCGCTCGACCGGAACCGGCCAATCGTGGCTGTTCACCGGCCTGCTGTCGCTGGCGGGCTTCCCGCTCTTGTTCCGCAGTCGCGCGGTGGACGGCTTGTGGCCGCTCCTCATGATCGCGGCGAAGACGCTGCGCGGCCACGCGAGCGCGTTCGAGCCGATCGCCTTGGCGCGGCTGATGGACGCCGCGCACCTCGTCGCCGCGGCGATCTGGATCGGCGGGCTGCTCGCGCTCGTCCTGCTGCTGCGGAAGTTCCCGGACGGCTTCCGGGCGTTCGCGCCGTCGTTCTCGACCGCGGCGCTCGCGTCCTACGCCGTGCTCGTCGCCACGGGCGTCGTCGCCGCCCTCCTGTATACGGAGTCGCTGGCGGACATCGTGCGGACGACGTGGGGATGGCTTCTGATCGGTAAGGCGGCGCTCGCCGTCGCGGTGCTGCCGGTGGCGGCGCTGCTGCGGAAGCGGCTGCTCGAAGCGGACGGCCGCCCCGACGCGTTCCGCGCGTGGCTTCGCGCCGACGTCGCTTTGCTGCTCGGCATCGTCGTCGTTACCGGCATCATGACGCACCAGAGCCCGATCGTCGAGCGCGTGGTATTCCACTGGCACGTCATGGGGACGGAGGCGCATCTGACCGCGGACATCGCCGATCTGCGCGAAGGGACGAACGCGCTCTCGCTGAAGGTATGGGTGCCCGAGGACGAAGCGGAGCCCGCCGTCACCGTCGTCGCCGTCGTCCCGGGCGAGCCGGACCGTATGGCTTCGCTGACGGCGAAGGAGCTGCCGAAGGAGGAGTGGGAGAGCTTCTCCGGCTTCGAGGATTATACGTTCGTCGGCAAGCTCGACGTCGCCGATCCGGCTTCGGCCGAGCTGCGCGTGCGCATTCAGCGCAGCAACGGCGAGACGATCGACTACGCGAAGAAGCTGATCGACCCGTAAGGGCGATCAGCTTCTTTTTTTCAATATCGGAAGGGAAAACCTCCCGTTTATTTTCGAGTGGCGCTTCGGATTCGGCCCATGGACCGGAAAAGCTCCGTTATAAGCGGCCGTTCGGCGTCCGAAAAGCGAATTTATTCGGAATAAGACGGAGGTTTTCCCGTTCGGCGGTCGCGATTGGCCCCGCCGAACGGATAGACGAGAGGAAATCCCGTCCAAGGCAGCCCTCTACACCGTACCGACGGCGTCCCGCCACGCCTGCGGATGCTTGTCGCTCGCGTACCGCGCCGCGGCGGCGTTCGCGTCGACTTGCTCCGGCGTCTTGCAGCCCGGAATGACGCAGGTGACCGCGTCGTGGCGGAGACACCAAGCGAGCGCCCACTGCGCCATGTCCATGCCGGCGGGTACCTCGTTCGCCGCGATGCGCTCGACCTCTTCGAGCTTCGCCCGGCGCTGCTCGGCGTCGTGGCGGCTGCGCACGTCGGTCGCGACGAAGGCCGCGTCCGGCTTGTACTTGCCGCTCAAGTACCCGCTTGCGAGCGGCACGCGCGCAAGCACGCCCAGATCCTGCTCCGCGCAGGACGGGAAGACGCGGCTTTCCGGCGCCCGGTCGAGCCGGTTGTAGACGACCTGGATCGCCGAGGCTCCGACCTTTGTCGCCGCCGCCGTCTGATGCAAGTTGTCGTTGCTGCCGATCGAGACGCCGAGATGGCGGATCTTGCCCGCCTGCACCTCTTTATCGAGCATCGTCCACAAGTCGTCGTTGTCGAACGCCTCGTCCGAGCCCGAGTGGAATTGATATAAGTCTATGTAATCCGTCTGCAAGGCGCGCAGCGAATCCTCCAGCTGCTTCCTCACGTCCGCCGCCGACCAGAGCTGATCGCGCTCGAACAAGCCGTTGAAGTGGTGGCCGAACTTCGTCGCCAGCACCCAATCCTCGCGCCGGTCGTTCTTCAAGAAGCCGCCGATGAGCCGCTCCGACAGATGATCGCCGTAGCACTCCGCCGTATCGATCAGGTTGATCCCTTGCTCCTTGGAGCGGCGGAGCACGGCGTCCGCCTCCGCTTGCGTATACGTAAGGCCCCATTCGCCCCCGAACTGCCACGTCCCGACGCCGATGACCGACACCTTCAGATCCGTTCGTCCCAATCTCCGGTATTTCATGCGAAACTCCTCCTTTAATCGGTTCTGCCTCCAGTTTACCAGATGTTGGCGTTCGTCCACTAATGCGCCGTACCCCCTTGAAATCCGCTTCGAAACATACTATAATTACTTTCACTGCGGGTGTAGTTCAATGGTAGAACTCCAGCTTCCCAAGCTGGTAGCGTGGGTTCGATTCCCATCACCCGCTCCATACATGAAATGTTCAGAAGCCTTGATATATACAAGGCTTCTTTTTTTGTACGGAAAAAGCCCGGCACGCGAAGAAAGCGCCGGGACGAGAAATCTTTGAGCCGAAATGGTCCAAAGCACAGATTCTGCTTGTAAGCCGGGTTAGTGAATATTCAACTCGTAATCGGGATTATAACGGAACTTGAAATACAATGACATAAAACACCACCCAAAGTACGCTTAAACCGTATGCGAGGATCGGTTTCTTGTGGTGAAGGTATAACATAGGGAACATAAAAAGCAAAAAGAAAACGGACCACCCGAAGTTCCAACCGTTATCGTAAACGATTCTTCCGGTTTGATGTCCTATCCATTCGACGCCGGCATAGAGGAATACCCATTTAAGCAAATGAACGATCTGGCGTTGTCGTTCATTCGGATAATTGGATAAAAAGAGAACGACCGTAGGCGGATAGACGATAAATAAATAAAGAAGGTCTACCCCTTTTTGCGACAATAGAACATCAGGGACCAACTTCCAGAGGCGATGGTCGCTCGTTAAGTAAAAATACAAGAGATTACATAACGGCATATACAAAATCGTGGGAAGGTACTTTCTCCAATTCGCCCAATTTCCCCAAAGCATCGAAGCGAAAGTCACCCAAACGGCGACAATGACATGCATCCGGCTGCCACCTATCTCATTTTTCCATTATTATTGTCCTTTTCGCTATCGATAAATACAGAAAGGCGCGCCGATCATGGAGGAGCTGCTCTGCACATTCGGACGGTTATCCCGGCGCATTGCCCGTTTTCCTCGATTTATCCCGGATTACGGCGCGAACTCGAACTTTACTTACCCGTTTCCGAGGCGTATGATTCATTCCATGGAAAGCGAATACCAATAGATCGCTGAGTTTCCGATATGGAAAACGGGGGACCCGCCGCAAGCCGCGCTTCATGCCGAACCGGTTTGCAAGGGGTGAATCGCGGATCGGAGCAATCGAACGCTGCTTCGAACCATCCGCGTAGGGCGACTCTTACCGCCCGAATCCGACAGCTAACCTCGTAAGCGTGGAGAAGAGGATGTGATCTTGTGATCTGCTTAGACCACGGGGGCGCAAGCCTCCGTGGTTTTTTGTTGTCATTTTCACGGATTCGGCGGTTTAGTTAAGCGCTGTAAGGTAAATAGTAGGGGAAACGGAGGGGACCAGAGGATGAAAAAACAGTTTATCGTCATTGGCCTTGGGCGCTTCGGAGGGACCGTCGCGAGAACGTTGATTTCTCTAGGGTACGAAGTGATGGCGATCGACCGGGATATTCGAAAAGTACAGGACTTTTCGAGCATCATAACTCATGTTTTTCAAGCCGATTCGACGGACGAAAAGGTTCTAAAGGAGCTGGGCGTTTCGAATATGGACCACGCGATCGTGGCGATCGGAGACGATCTCCAAGCGAGCATTCTTACTTCGCTCATCTTGAAGGATATGGGGATCAAGAAAGTCACGGCCAAGGCGACGAGCGAATACCATCGACGCGTGCTCGAGCGGATCGGCGCGGATCATATCATTCAGCCGGAGCGGGACACGGGCATCCGGGTGGCCCATCAAATCACGTCGAATAACACGGTCGATTATTTGGAATTATCTCCGGATTTCAGTCTCGTCGAGGTGTTGGCGCCGAAAGCGATGTACGATAAATCGCTCAAAGCGATCAATATCCGGGCGAAATACGGTTGTAACGTGGTGGCCATTAAGAGAAAGGACAACTCCATGATCGTGTCTCCTCTTGCGGACGACAAGATTCAAGAAGGAGACGTTCTCGTCATGATCGGATCCAACCAAGATATCACTCGTTTCGAAAAAGGGATCGCGGAATAGAGGTGAACTCGTGCTGAGATCTAATGTGAAGCGTTCCATCGAGATCAGTCCGCAGCAATGGATGGTCTTCGGTTTCGCCGCCATTATTTTGCTTGGGACGATGCTGTTGTCGCTGCCGATATCCTCGACGTCGGGCGAATCCCTCGGGCTGCTCGATTCTTTTTTTATGGCGACCTCCGCGGTTTGCGTGACGGGTCTCGCGGTGTTCGATCCGGGTCAGCAGCTTACGATGTTCGGTGAAATCGTACTGCTCGTTTTGGTCCAGCTCGGCGGTCTCGGATTTATGACCTTCGGCGTCATTATCGCCGTGCTGCTGGGCAAGCGGCTCGGGCTGAAGGAACGGACGCTCATTCAGACGTCGACGAATTCCAACTCGATCCAAGGACTCGTTCGTTTATCGCTTAGCATTTTCTTTATCGCTCTAATCGTCGAATTGGCGGGAAGCGTCATCCTCACCCTTCGTTGGGCGCCGGATATGGGGGTAGGGATAGCGGCGTACTACGCCGTCTTTCATTCCGTATCGGCGTTTAACAACGCGGGGTTCTCCCTCTGGCCCGACGGGTTGAATCGATTCGTCGGAGACCCGGTCGTGAACGTCGTCATCACTTTTTTGTTTATGATCGGGGGCATCGGGTTCACGGTGCTGCTCGATCTGTTCCGGAAGCGGAAATGGGACGCATTGTCTTTACATTCGAAAATCGTACTGCTTTCAAGCGGGTGTCTTCTGATCGGCGGGTTTGTCGTCGTGTTTCTGCTCGAACTGTTGAACCCCACGGCTTATGAAACCTTCACTTGGTCGGAGCGAGTCTGGGCCGCTTATTTCCAAAGCGTTACGCCGAGAACGGCGGGATTTAACACGATGTTTACCTCCGAATTAATGACGGCGACTCAATTTTTTATCATTTTCCTCATGTTCATCGGAGCTTCCTCGGGTTCGACCGGCGGCGGCATCAAAACCAATACGTTCGTGGTCTTATTGCTTGCGGTGTTCAGCAGTATCCGGGGCAGGGAGCAGGTTCGGATTTTTAACCGTAACATCGCGTATGAGATCGTATTGCGGGCCTTGTCCGTCATTATCATCTCGCTCGGGGTTGTGATGTTGGTAGCCTTCCTGCTCACCATTACGGAGCGGAATCAGGATTTTATCGCCATCTTGTTCGAGACGACCTCCGCGTTCAGCACCGTCGGTCTCTCCCTCGGGATTACGTTCGACTTATCGCCGGCGGGAAAGCTGCTCCTGAGCGTAACGATGTTCGTAGGTCGGCTAGGACCGCTGACGCTTGCTTATGCTTTAGCCAAGCGGAGAAGAGAATCGACGATCGGGTATCCGGAAGAGAAGGTATTGATCGGTTAAGTCTCGCACGCGATCCCGTCCCGGTCGCGGTCCAGCTTCGCGCTGTACCCTGGGTCTCCCTCGTAGAGCGGCGCTTTCCCGGCGGCTCGCACCGCGGCGCAATTCGCGTAGGAAACTGACGACGACGAGGGTTCCGCCTCCTCCGATCGAAGCGCCTCTCGCTCCGCCGTATAATCGCCGAACGTCAGCGCGGGCTTCGCCACCACGAATCGGACGCGCGTGCCGTCGGGGTAATCTTGCAGTCGATGGCCGACCCACGCGCCGGCGCCGCGGTTGTCGCTCGAGTCGATGTAGGCGACGTTCGCGCCCTCGCCGCCTTCCGCGCACATGGCCATCGGCCACTCGTCGCGGTCGTACCCGGATTGCGGTTCGATGCCGGCGAGCGATCGCTTGCGGTTGTCGTCGGCTCCGTCGCGGTCGATCGTGCATACGTCCGAGGCGCCGCCGAGCTCGATCGCATCGTAGATGTGCAAGGCCGTCTCCGGATACGCGTCGCTCGGGAAGACGAGCTCGACGTCGTACCCGGGGGCGGCGGCATCCGCGGCAGGCGCCGGCACCGCCGCCGGAGTTTCCGCCGTCAAGGAGCAGCCGCCGACGAACAGAAGGACGGACGCGAATGCGAAGAGCCATCGTAGATGTCGAATCATGAGTCGAACGCCTCCGAAACGAAATAAATTTTCCAATAGAATTCTATTTTACTACGAAAACGAACGTGCTTCGAATATTGTTTTGTAAACAAATAACAAATCCCCGTCGGCGGCCGCCGCGGGGATTATGTATGTTACCGCTACATTCTAATGCTTAGAACCGTGCGCCGCGAGCCAACGTCTCTTCGGCGATCTGTACCATGCGGCGTACCATGTGTCCGCCGATCGCGCCCGTGTCGCGAGTCGCCATGTAACCGTAGTAGCCGTCTTGCGGAATTTGCACGCCAAGCTCTTGAGCGACTTCGTACTTCAGCTGCTCCATCGCTTGGTTCGCTTGAGGAACGATCAAATTGTTGGAGCTTTGCGATCCTTTACCCATTGATGTCACCTCCCTCTGGTTGTACCCATAATATTTGCGTTTTTTTATTTTCTATTCATTTACAAATCCCCTCCACTTTCCACTCCAAACCAATTGCCGATCCTTGTACAATGGAGAGAGGT
This sequence comes from Paenibacillus antri, assembly GCF_005765165.1. Taxonomy (NCBI): domain Bacteria; kingdom Bacillati; phylum Bacillota; class Bacilli; order Caryophanales; family Paenibacillaceae; genus Paenibacillus; species Paenibacillus antri. The sequence continues at coordinate 121,235 of NZ_VCIW01000009.1, forward strand.
GATGCCGACATGTTTATCCCTCCCATGCTGCTCGAGACGGCCGCCGAGCCGTTCGACAGCGCTAATCATATATTTGAACCGAAAATCGACGGACATCGGACGATGTACGCGCGATTGGACGGGAAGACGAAGCTGTACACGCGTCGCGGCAACGAGGTGACGAGGAAGTATCCGGAGCTGCTCGAAGGGTTCGAAGACGATCTGATCCTTGACGGGGAAGTCGCGTTAACGGATCCGGAGACGGGGAGGATTTCCTTCGAGGCGTTGAACGACCGATTCCAATTGCGCCAGGAGGAGAAGATCGCGTTAGCGGCGTCGTCCGCGCCGGTCTCCTTCATCGCCTTCGATATATTGCGGTACCGCGGGAAGGACCTCCGTTCGCTTCCCCTCATGCGGCGCAAGGAAATCTTGGCCGGCTTGACCGTTCGTGACAACCCGAACCTGTCCATTATTCCGTACCTCGAACGACACGGTACGGCCTTGTTCGAATCGATCAAGGAACGGGGAATGGAGGGCATCGTGGCGAAGGAGAAGACGAGCCGGTACGCCGTGGGCCGAAGAGCGCGGAAGTGGCAGAAAATCATCAATTGGACGTACGTGGACGTCGTGATCACGGGATATCGGAAGTCTCAGTTCGGGTGGCTTGCGGCTATTCCCGACGGGGAGGAGCTGCAGCCGGCCGGAATGATCGAGTTCGGGGTGAGCCCGGCGCATAAGAAGGCGTTCTACGAAGTATGTCGATCGATCGAGAGCGGCTCTTATAAGGACTTCATCCATTTGGAGCCGCTGCTCCGGGCCAAGGTGAAGACGCGGAACGTGACCCGCAGCGGAACGCTCCGGGATCCGGTGTTCGTGGATTTCATCGCTTGAAGTCTGGAGCAAACGTCAATCCCCCGGTCGCCTCGACGGCGAGCGGGGGATTTTTTTCGCGTTTACGAATCGTTCTTGCCGCTTCGCGTCGAACCCGGTACCGCGGAATCGTGGTTGTTTCCGGGCGGCTTGCGCTTTTGCTGCTTCTGCGAATTGCGATGAGACATGAGAGCTCCTCCCTTCCGAAACAAGGTGCAGTGGATAGCAATAAGAGTATCCCCCTCCCGCCGCGGTCGTATGACAAGCCCGCGCGCCGGATGGGCGACCCTTCGATAAACTTTGGGCGATGGCCCCCGGGCGTTCGCACACCCGCACTTCTCGTCCCCTTCGTATATTGCAGAAGAACGGAGGGGGGTGGATCGAAATGGCAGCTGTAGGATGCGGTGTAGGCGGTGGATTCACTTCCGTAGGCGCGATCTTGGTGTTGTTCATCTTGTTGGTGATCATCAGCCGGTCGGTGTTGGGTTATTAATCGGAATCGATAAGGGGAAGAGCCTCGCGACTTGCTTCGCGGGGCTCTTTTTCCTTAGTTTCAAAAAATCGAATATTTGCGAAGAGATCGGATATTTCCGCCCTCGGACGCGAAATCTAAGGGAAAAGAGAGCTACCCGAGGAGGAGTCCGGATGTCGGACGAGCAGCAAGAGGCGCTGAAGAAGATCACCGACGAGATGGTAACGACGAAGACGCATTGGTTTGAATATTGGCAAACATTTTCGGCTTTCGACACTTGGCAATTTTGGGCGACGATATTGATCTTCGTGGCCCCGTTAATCTTATTATTTATTTTCTTGGATCGGAGCAAGGCGTTCCGAATCGGTTTCTTCGGTTTCGGGGTCCACATGATCACCGTGTACATCGACGCCTTCGGCACGACGCACGGGTTATGGGAATATCCGTTCAAGTGGTTGCCGTTCTTGACGAACAGTCTCGGATTGGACGCGTCTCTATTGCCTGTGTCTTACATGCTTCTGTACCAATTCACCCTTCGGCATAAGAAGAGTTACCTTCTGTACATGATCGGTCTGAGCCTGGTTTTCGCCTTCGGGGTTAAGCCGCTGATGGGAGCGTTGGATTTGTTCCAGTTATACAAAGGGATGAACTATGCGCATATCTTCATCGCATACCTGCTGCTCGCCTCGATTCCGTATTGGATCACGGAAGGCTTCGCGAAATACCAGGACCGGGCGGCGCGGCCGTCCGGGGCCTAAGCGAAAGAAGCCCCAGCCATACGCGAGTCGGATCAGACCGATCCGGCGGAAGAACGGGAGCTTTTCAATTTGGCCTGTTGCTTATACTCGCTGGGCGTCATCCCCGTTATTTTCTTGAATTGCGTGCAGAAGTGCGGATAGCTCGAGAAGCCGATCTGTTCGCATAGCTTATGGCTCTTCATCTCTTGGCCGAGCAGCAGCTGCTTGGCGAGCTGCCCGAGCTCGGCCGCGCGTTCGGGCGAACGCTGCACGAATTCAAGGGGGCGACCCGGGACATGATCGCCGAGAACGAGAACGAGAACGAGAACGAGAAACGATAATCCGCTGGATCGATTCGCTCAAATCCCTTCAGAAATCGAAGGGATTTTTTGCATGCCGCCGGTGCCGCGAATTGTGCTGGACATCCGGCGTAAGCGGTGATATCTTAAGTGTGTATCAAAACCGGATTCGTTATGACATGATGCATTCGAACGCGCGTAACTGGCGAAGCGTGGGGGACCACGAGGGAGCGCGCGGGGATATAGCCGTACGCCTGGGCGAAGTGTTTGACGGAAGGGGACTCCCTTGTCAGACGCTTTTTTTTCATGCACAGAGAGGGGATATGGACCATGTTCGCATGGGAGCTGTTGACGTTCATCGGCACGGTGGCGTTCGCGATGAGCGGCTCGATGTCGGCGATGGAAGAAGAGTACGATATCTTGGGCGTGTACGCGCTCGGGCTGGTGACGGCGTTCGGCGGCGGCATTCTGCGCAATCTCGTGATCGACGCGCCGACGCGCTCCTTGTGGGAGCAAGGCGATCTGCTCGTCACCGCCCTCGTCGCGAGCTCGATCGTCTACTTCGCGCCGCGTCTCTGGGCCAACCACGTACAGAAGTGGGTGTTCTTCGACGCCGTCGGCCTCGCCGCCTTCGCCATTCAAGGCGCCTTGCTCGCCGCGCAGAAGGGACTGCCGCTGCCGGCGGTCATGATCGCGGCGCTGCTCACCGGCTGCGGCGGCGGCGTCATCCGCGACATCCTAGCGCGGCGCAAGCCGCTCGTCTTCCGCGAGGAAGTGTACGGCGTCTGGGCGATGCTCGGCGGTCTCGTCGTCGCCATGGGCTTCGGCGAGACCGGCTGGGAGATGTACGTCTTGTTCGCCGGCTTGCTGGCGCTTCGCATGTGGTCGGTCAAGAAGGGATGGCAGCTGCCGAAGCGGTCGTTCCGGAGCGGCATGTCCGGTTTGGCGAAGCGAGAAGCGTAAGAAAAAAATCCCCGAGGCCAACTGTGGCCCGGGGATTTTTTTATGTACGGAGGCCGAGGCAACCCTTACGCCCGGCCGCCGCGCGCCAACGTCTCTTCCGCGATTTGCACCATTCTGCGAACCATATGGCCCCCGATAGCGCCCGTGTCGCGAGTCGAGACATAACCGTAATACCCGTCCGGCGGCAGCTGCACCCCGACCTCCTGAGCGATTTGATGTTTCAGTTGATCCATGGCCGCATTGGCTTCCGGGACGATCAGGCTGCTAGGGTTCGAATATTTGCTCATGCGATAACACCTCCATTGGATTTGAAGATATTGTTCGACAATTCTGACAACGATATGCAAGCGGTCTCCGCATTTTTTCTTTCCTTGTCTTTCCACCCCTTTGGCGAAAAGCCCCCTCATTTTCCGAACGATCCGCCTTGTACGCCCGGCCGCTCTCCGGAATCGCCGTCCGGTCCATCGAAAATTTCGCATTCGTCCGGTGCATTCGCCCACGCCCAGAACGCCCGCGAGGTTGCTTGGCGATGCGCTTTTTTTCAGAAATACTTTAAGTAAAGCCCCCCGCACCCGTCTAGGTTCCTCGAATACACTATCATAGGTTTTGATGCAACCAATAAGCAATGCTTATATAGGGCGGGGTGAAACGATGGAAGCGGAAATTGTAGCGATGGGTTTTTTGGTAGGCGCGCTCGTAGGATTGACGGGCGTCGGCGGCGCGGCCTTGTTGACCCCGGTGCTCATGTGGATCGGGATCTCCCCCAGCGTCGCGATCGCGACGGACCTGTTCTATAACTCGGTTACGAAGCTGTTCGGAAGCATTCAGCATATCCGGCAGAAGACGATTAACTTGGGGCTCGTGAAATATCTCGCGATCGGCAGCGTCCCGAGCGCGATCGGCGCGGTGCTGCTGCTGCAAGCGTATCCGCCGCTCGCGGCGCATCAGGATACGATCATGAAGCACGCGCTCGGCATCGTGTTGGTCGTCGTCGCGATCGCGACGATTCTGAAACAATTTTTCGGCAAGCTCGGGTCGAACCGATGGCAGGAGAAGCCGTTGTCTCAGAAAAGGGCGCTGACGATCCTCATCGGCGTCGTTCTCGGATTCATCGTCGGGCTGACGTCGATCGGCTCCGGCAGCCTCTTCGCGCTGGCGATGATATATTTGTATCGCTTGACCGCGGCGGAGCTCGTCGGCACGGATATTTTGCATGCGTTCCTGCTCGTGACGGCCGCGGGCGCCATTCATGCCGTGTACGGCAATATCAATTACGCGCTGGCGTTCAATCTGCTGCTCGGCTCGGTGCCGGGCGTCATCCTCGGCAGCCGGCTGTCCGCGAAGGTGCCGGGCCGGCCGCTCCGTACGTTCATGGCGGCGATCATCCTCGTCAGCGGCTTGAAGTTGATCTGACGGTCGGCTATAATAGCTGAATATATGCAACACATGCAATGACGGAGCCCAGTAGGCACGATACGCGCTGCACAGGGAGGAGAGGCCGAAGATTGAGAGCCGCTCCGCATGTCGCCCGAAGCCGAACCTTCTCTCCCGAGCAGTCGCCCGAACCGCGCCTTAATCCTTAGGCGGCGTGCGTAAGGCAGACCGGCAGGCGGCCGTTATACGCCGATCGAGTGCGCTATCGTCGACGCCGCGTTTCGGCGCGAGACGGTGCGAATGAGGGTGGTACCGCGACCTTTTCGTCCCTTAGACAGGGAGAGAAGGTCTTTTTTGCGTTTACCGATACGAGGAGGATGAGCCATGAAAGACAGGTTGGAGGCGCTGCGAGCGGAGGCGCTGCAGGAATTGGCCGGCGTGAACGATCCGAACGCGCTGAACGAGCTGCGGGTCAAGTATCTCGGCAAGAAGGGATTGCTGACGGAAATTTTGCGAGGGATGGGGGCGTTATCCGCGGAGGAGCGGCCGGTCATCGGCCAAGTCGCGAACGACGTCCGCGCCGCGATCGAGGGCGTCATCGACGAGAAGGCGGCGGCGTTCGCCCGCGCGGAGACGGAACGACGTCTCGCGACGGAGACGATCGACGTGACGCTGCCGGGCCGGCCGGCGCCGAACGGGGCGCTGCACCCGCTGACGAAGGTCGTGCAGGAGATCGAAGACATTTTCATCGGGATGGGCTTTACGGTGGCGGAAGGTCCCGAGGTCGAGACCGATTACTATAACTTCGAGGCGCTGAACCTGCCGAAGGATCACCCGGCGCGCGACATGCAGGATTCGTTCTTCATCACGGAAGACCTGCTGCTGCGCACGCAGACGTCGCCGGTGCAGGCGCGGACGATGGAAGCGCGGGGCGGCCAGGTCCCGGTCAAGATCATCTGCCCGGGCAAGGTGTACCGGCGCGACGACGACGATCCGACCCACTCGCATCAATTCATGCAGATCGAAGGGCTCGTCATCGACAAGGGCATTCGGATGAGCGATCTGAAGGGGACGCTGCTGCAGTTCGCGCGCGAGATGTTCGGGGCGAACGTGAACATCCGGATGCGGCCGAGCTTCTTCCCGTTCACGGAGCCGAGCGCCGAGGTGGACGTATCCTGCGCGGTGTGCGGCGGCAGCGGCTGCCGCGTGTGCAAGCAGTCGGGCTGGCTCGAAATTCTCGGCTCCGGCATGGTGCATCCTCGCGTGCTCGAGATGAGCGGCTACGACCCGAACGAAGTGAGCGGCTTCGCGTTCGGCATGGGCGTCGAGCGCATCGCGATGCTGCGGTACGGCGTGGAAGACATTCGGCATTTCTACACGAACGACGTGCGGTTCTTAAGTCAGTTCGCGCGAGGATAAGGGGGGAGCATCGACATGTACGTTTCGTATAAATGGTTGGAGCAGTATGTGAACTTGAACGGCGTCTCGGCGAAGGAGCTGGCCGAGAAGCTGACGCGCGGCGGCGTCGAGGTCGACGGCGTGGAGGCGCGCAATCTCGGCGTCGTGAAGGTCGTCGTCGGGCATGTCGTGGAGAAGGAGAAGCATCCGGACGCGGACAAGCTGAACGTGTGCAAGGTGGACGTCGGCGAAGCGGAGCATCTGCAGATCGTCTGCGGCGCGCCGAACGTGGCCGCGGGCCAGAAGGTGCCGGTCGCGCTCGTAGGCGCCTCGCTCCCGGGCGGGCTGGCCATTAAGCGGGCGAAGCTGCGCGGCGTCGAGTCGATGGGCATGATTTGCTCGGCGAAGGAGCTGGGGTTGAACGACAAGCTGCTGCCGAAGGAAATCCAGGAAGGCATTCTCGTGCTGCCGGAAGGGACGGACGTCGGGACGGACGCGGTCGCGCTGCTCGGCATCGACGACGAGGTGCTCGATCTCGATCTGACGCCGAATCGGAGCGATTGTCTCAGCATGATCGGCGTCGCGTACGAGGTCGGCGCGCTGCTCGGCCGCGACGTCGCGCTGCCCGACGTCGAGGAAGGCGTCGTCTTGGACGGCGGCGCGACGACGTCGGATCGGGTTCGCATCGAGATCGAAGCGGGCGAGGATTGCCCGCATTACGCGGCCCGGTTGATCGAAGGCGTGACGATCGGCCCGTCGCCGCTCTGGATGCAGAACCGGTTGATGGCTGCGGGCGTGCGTCCGATCAATAACGTGGTCGACATTACGAACTACGTGATGCTCGAATACGGGCAGCCGCTGCACGCGTTCGACGCGGATACGCTGGCGGGCAACGGCAGCCGCATCGTCGTGCGCCATGCGCGCGCGGGCGAGCGGATGACGACGCTCGACGGGCAAGACCGCGCGCTCGAGCCGCATATGCTGCTGATTACGGACGGCGAGCGGGGGATCGCGCTGGCCGGCGTCATGGGCGGCGCCGATTCGGAAGTGACGCCGGGCACGACGCGGATTTTGTTGGAATCGGCTCGGTTCGCGGGCCGCTCCGTGCGCCGCACGTCGCGCGAGCTCGGCTTGCGCTCGGAAGCGTCGCTTCGGTTCGAGAAGGAAGTGAACCCGGAGGCGGTCATTCCGGCGCTGAACCGGGCGACGGCGCTGCTGTGCAAGTACGCGGGCGGCCGCGCGTCTCAGGGGCACGCGGAGGCGGTGCTCGACGCGCCGGCGCCGCGTACGGTGCCGCTGACGGTCGAGCGCGTGAACGAGCTGCTCGGCACGTCGCTGACGGCATCGGACGTGCGCGAAGTGTTCGCGCGCCTCGGCTTCGCGGTCGCGGGCTCCGGCGACGCGCTCGAGGTGACGGCGCCGCTGCGCCGCGCCGACATGGTGCGCGACGTCGACTTGATCGAGGAGATCGCCCGACTGTACGGGTATGACAACATCCCGACGACGCTCGTGCGCGGCGCGACGACGCCGGGCGCGCTGACGAAGGCGCAGCGCGTGGCGCGGGAGACGCGGCGGACGCTCACCGGCGCGGGGCTCCACGAAGCCGTCACGTACTCGCTGACGGCGGAAGGCCGCGCGGACGCGCTCGGCGGCTTGTTCGCGTCGCCGGGGCGCATCCGCCTCGCGATGCCGATGAGCGAGGACCGCAGCGTCCTTCGCACGAGCGTGCTGCCGCACTTGCTCGAGGCGGTCGTGCATAACCGCAACCGCAACGTCGACGACGTCGCCTTGTTCGAGCTCGGCAGCGTGTTCTTGACGGAGGAGACGGGCGCGTTGACGTCGCTTCCGGTCGAGCGTCGGACGCTTGCGGCGGTCGTCACCGGCGCGAAATCGGCGGCGAATTGGTCGGACAACGGCCGCGCGAAGGTAGACTTCTACGATTTGAAGGGCCGCCTCGAGAAGCTGACGACGCATCTCGGCATCGAGACCGCGTACGTCGCTTCGGCGCCGACGGGCTTCCATCCGGGGCGTTCCGCCGACGTATTCGCGGTCCTCGCGGACGGCTCGCGCGTCAAGCTCGGCCGGATCGGCCAAATCCACCCGGCCGTTCAAGCGGAGTGGGAGCTCGACGACACGTACGCGTTCGAACTCGACTTCGAGGCGTTGGTCGAATCGGCGGTGCTTCGCGCGAATTACGAGCCGCTGCCGCGCTACCCGGCCGCGTCCCGCGACATCGCCGTCGTCGTCGATCGCGGCGTGCCGGCGGGCGATCTCGTCGCGACGGTCCGCGAGGCGGGCGGCGCGTACTTGGAATCCGTGCGCGTGTTCGACGTCTACACGGGCGAGCGGCTCGGCGCGGACAAGAAGAGCGTCGCGCTGGCGCTCGTCTACCGCCACGGCGAACGGACGCTGACCGACGAGGAAGTGACCGGCGCGCACGACGCGGTGACGGCCGCATTGGCGTCCAAGCACGGCGCGGAGCTCCGGAAATAACGCTCGGGATCACAGTTCGATAACAAAAAAACATAATCTTGTAAAAACCGAATAGCAGGAAACTGCTGCCGACGCATCGAATTAATGAGAAAGTTGCCGATGCGTCGGCATTTTTGTTGAACGCTGTCGAAAGGAGCGTGCACCCTGCAATGCATTCGGAAGAGAAGATTCGCACGACCATAGACATCTTCGGGACGACCTACAAGATGGTCGGAACGTATAGCCAATCGTATATGAAACGTCTCTCTACGTACGTTAACGAAAATATGGAAACGATCGCCAAGGGCAATCCGCGGCTCGACTCGCAGAAGGTCGGCGTCTTGGCGCTCATCCAGATGGCCGACGAATACTTCCGCCTCCAGGCGAAGGGCGACGCGATCGAGAGCGAGCATTCGCAGTCGAAGCAGCGGATCGAGGAGCTGCGCAAGGCGCTGGAGCTGACGGAAGAGAAGGAGCGCGGCCAGTCGGCGCTCGCGGCGGAGCTGCAGGAGCGCATCGAGGCGCTGGAGGCGGAGAATGTGCGCCTCGCCGAGGAGAAGGATCGCGACCGAGCGGCGATCGAGGCGCGGCTTCTGGCGAAGATCGACGAGCTGGAAGCGGAGAATCTTCGTCTCGCGGAGGAGAAGGAACGCGATCAGGCGGCGCTCGCGGCGCAGCTGCAGGCGAAGATCGACGAGCTGGAAGCGAAGAACCTTCGCCTCGCGGAGGAGAAGGAACGCGATCAGGCGGCGCTCGCGGCGCAGCTGCAGGCGAAGATCGACGAGCTGGAAGCGAAGAACCTTCGCCTCGCGGAGGAGAAGGAACGCGATCAGGCGGCGCTCGCGGCGCAGCTGCAGGCGAAGATCGACGACTTGGAGCTGGAAAATCTTCGCCTCGAGGAGGAAGAACGCGAGCGCGCGTCTACCGCAGCGCGGCTGCAGGAGAAGATCGACGCGGTGGAGCTGGAGAACCTTCGCCTCGCGGAGGAATCGGAGCTGGCGAGCCTCAGTTGGGCGGAGCGGGTGGCCGAGTGGGAGTCGAAGTATGCTGCCGCCGTCCGCGAGTCCGAGGCCGCCACGGCCGCGCTCGAGGCGCGGGTCGCCCAGCTCGAGGCGGAGCGTTCGCGGCGAGAGGCGGCTTCCGCAGCCGAGCCGAAGCCGGCTTCCCCTACGATCGTCCCGCCGGGCGGCGGTTCGTCGACGGACGGCGCCGAGACGGCCGACCCGGAGTTGTTGGAGAAATACAAGAAGCTGCAGGAGGAATACGCCAAGCTGCAGCTGGAGTTTAACGAGTGGATCGAATTGACGCAATCCGAGACGCAATAGCGGCAACGGCCCGCGACGTTCCTTTTGGGAACCGCCGCGGGCCGTTTTAAGTTTTGAAGCCGCCTTCTTTCGATGTGCCGCAAGCCGTTGCGTCGCGATTCTCCCCCTGGGATGTCCCGCTTCCCTACAACCGGAACTCGCGGAAGCCCTCTAGCGAGAAGCGCCGCGTGCGCACGGCCCAAGGTACGCCGAGTTCCGAGAGCAGGGCGCTTCGCTCGGCCGCCTCGCGGAACAGCTCCGGCAAGTCGCGTACGGTCGTGACCCGGTTCCCGTGTTCCTCTGCGATGTCGACCGCGTCCGCCGGGATCGGGTGGACGCCGCCCGACGAGAGCAGCGCGCCGTTGACGGCCGCGACGAAGGGTCGGCACCGATCGACGGTGCAATACGGCTCCGCCCGGTCGTCGATGCTGTCGATCCAATTCGAGTACATCTTGCGCATCAAGTCTTCGGCGGGGAACTGGAGCGTCTCCGGCGCGGAGCCGCCCGCCCGCCGAATTTCGAGTCGATTCGCATAATCCCACCGCAGGACGCCGCGGTCGCCGACGACCTCGATCGCCGGAGGTTCATTCGATTCGTAACACAGCGTCGTATACATACACACTTCGACGCCGCCGCGGGTCGCGAGTCGAAGGCAGGACGTGTCGTCGCCCTCGATCGGATGCGCACGGTACAGTTCCGCCCGCAGATGCAGCGGCTCGGCGTCCGCCGGATCGGCGGCGGCGGCCTCGGCGAGCAGAAGGCCATTTTGGAGCAGATGCGCGAACGGATTCATCAGCGTGCCGTCCAAGACAAGCTGTCCGCGCAAGGTTAGCTTGCCGGCCCACGGCGTCCGGCTGTAATAGCGATCGGTGCGCTTCCACATGCCGATGCCCGCGATGCGCGATACCCTGCCGATCGCGCCGGCGCGGACAAGTTCGAGCGCCCGACGGAACGCCGAGCCGGATACGTTCTGAAAATTCACGGCGCAGAGTCTGCCGGCGGCTTCCTGCGCGCGGGCCATCGCGTCTACGTCCTGCACGGCGACCGCGGGCGGCTTTTCCACAAGCACATGCCGGCCGGCCTCCAATGCACGGATCGCCATAGCGCGGTGCAGCGGCAGCGGAGTCGCGAGTACGACCGCGTCGACGTCCGGGCGTTCGGCCAGCAGCGTCGCGTCGTCGTCGCAGCGAACGGCTCCGAGCGCGGTCAAGGCGGCGAACGATTCGCCCGCCGGGTCGGCGCCCGGATCCGCGAACGCCGCGCAACGCAGTTTGCCTTCGTTCGCGAACGCGACGATCTGACGCACGTGCGCACGTCCAAACCCTTCGATGCCGATGAGAGCGACGTTGAGCATTTTCGAGATTCCTCCCAATTTCCGTAACCAATCGATGGTTCCCATTGTACCGCAAGCGCCTTGGAAAATCTTCTGACGAGCGGAACGCATTCCGAATTTCGGAACCGAGGGACATCTCCGCCCCAAGGGGGGGCGTCGAGACTTCTCGACACCTTCGCCCGAAGGGCGGTACAATGAAGAAACCGGCACGGCGCCGGGGGAACGGAGGGAACCGCCTTGGGCCTAAGGAGCATTCGACTGCCCCAGACCGGCATTTTCCTATACGAAAGCAAGCATCGGGAGGGGGACGTCGTAGACGTTCACCATCACGACGTATACCAAATTCTGTATGCGTTGGACGGGGAAGGACGGATCGCGCTCGAAGGGCGCGCGCACGAGGCCGCTAGGGACCAGGTCGTCTTCATCGCGCCCGGAGCGGAGCACGCGATCGTCTCGGACACGCGGCTGACGCTGCTCGTTCTCGCCTTCGACGCAGCAGCCCTTCGCGTGTTGTCCGCGCTCGAGCCCGCCGCCGCGACGGCGCTGAGCCGATCGTTCTTGCATAAGCCGGGCGCCTTGCAAAGCGGGGAGTGGCGCGGGTGGCTGCGGAAGCTGCTGCACGACCAGGCGCGCGCGGAGCAAGAGCCGCTCGGCGGCTCGGCCGTCAAGCTGACGCTGCTGAACGTCCTGCACATGCTGGCGAAATCCGCGCAAGCGCCGACCGCGGGCGACGCCAACACGCTGCGGGCGGAGCGCATCCGCAGGAACATCGACGAGCATTACTTTCAGCCGTTTTCATTGGAAGCGCTTGCGGATAAGATGGGCATCAGCTCCCGGTACGTCAACGCGATCTTCAAGGAGCAGTTCGGCATGACGCCTGTGCGTTATTTGACCGAGGTGCGCATCGAGCGGGCCCGGAAGCTGCTCGCCGAAACCGACAAGGATATCGTCTCGGTCTGCTTCGAGGTCGGCTACGACACGCTTTCCACCTTCTATCGAACCTTCAAGAACATCGTGCGCCTGTCGCCGAAGCAATACCGGCAGCTGGCGCGGGAGCATGGCGGGGAGGAGCAAGACCCGAGCATTCGAAAATAAGGGCGGTCCCATCTTCTTCGGAGGGGCGGCCTTTTCTTTATTTTCAGTTACACGTAATCATCTAGCTAGCGAGGAAGGCGTGGGTCATACGCTCCGCTTGCTCGTACTTAAGAGACGCCGTCTGACGGGGTTTCCTATCTGCTTCCGAAATTGCGAATGCCCTTCCGGTATTGGCAAGACGGGCCGGAATCCTCCTGCTTACAATGGAATTGTCGCGAGCGCGGCGAGGAACCGAAGGGGGAATGATCGTGACCATACATAACCTTGGCATCATTATGAACGGCGTGACGGGCCGGATGGGGACGAACCAGCATCTGATCCGGTCGATCTTGGCGATTCGAAAGCAAGGGGGCGTCAAACTCGACAACGGCGACGTGCTCATGCCCGATCCGATCCTTGTCGGAAGGCAGGAGCAGAAGCTGCGGACCCTCGCGGCGGAACACGGACTCGAGAAGTGGAGCACCGACCTCGACGCATGTTTGGCCGACCGGGACTATTCGATCTATTTCGACGCGCAGACGACGCTGCTGCGCGCGGAAAGCATCAAGAAGGCCATCGCGGCGGGCAAGCATATTTATTGCGAAAAGCCGACCGCCGCATCCCTCGAGGAGTCGCTCGAGCTCGCTCGTCTGGCGAAGCGCGCCGGCGTAAAGAACGGCGTCGTCCAAGACAAATTGTTCCTGCCGGGACTTCTCAAGCTGAAGCGGCTCGTCGATTCGGGTTTCTTCGGGCGCATCTTATCCGTGCGCATGGAATTCGGCTATTGGGTGTTCGAAGGCGACTGGGGCGTTCCGGCCCAACGGCCGTCGTGGAATTACCGGAAGGAGGACGGCGGCGGCATCATCGTCGACATGTTCGCCCATTGGCGCTACGTGCTCGACAACTTGTTCGGCGAGGTGAAGTCGGTCGCCTGCCTCGGCGCGACGCATATCCCCGCGCGGGTCGACGAGTCGGGCCGGCCGTACGCGGCGACGGCCGACGATGCGGCCTACGCGATCTTCGAGCTCGAGGGGGGCATCGTCGTTCAGGCGAATTCGTCCTGGACGACCCGCGTCAACCGGGACGATCTGCTGACCGTGCACGTGGACGGCACGGAAGGGAGCGCCGTCGCCGGACTGCGCGGCTGCAAGAGCCAGCACCGGATCAATACGCCGAAGCCGGTGTGGAATCCGGATATCCCGAACCCGCATGACTTCTTGGGGCAGTGGGAGGAGGTTCCGGACAACCGGCCGTTCGACAACGCGTTCAAGGTGCAATGGGAGATGTTCCTGAAGCATGTCGCCGTCGACGCACCGTTCCCGTGGGACCTGCTCGAAGGGGCGAAGGGGACGCAGCTCGCCGAGCTCGGACTGCAGGCATGGGCGGAGCGGCGCACGCTCGACGTGCCGAAGCTGGAAGCGTAAGGGGGCGCCGAGAAGATGGCGACAACGATTCGATTGCCGATGGCCGGCGGCGAGCTGTACGACTACGCATTGTCGGGGGCCGCGCCGTTCGGGAAGCCGTCCGCCCCGCTCGCGAGCCGGATCGCGTTCTCCGCCGCGCACGTCGTCTGCGACCCGCTCGCCGACGCCGATCCGCTGCACCGGTCGCGGATCGACTGGGACGCGACGCTCGCGTATCGGCGCCACCTGTGGTCGTACGGCCTCGCCGTCGCCGAGGCGATGGACACGGCGCAGCGGGGCATGGGGCTGCCGCCGGAAGGCGCGCGCGAGCTGATCGAGCGCTCGCTCTCCGAGGCGCGAGCCGTCGGCGGGCGCATCGCCTGCGGGGCCGGGACCGACCATCTGGCGCCCGGCCCGGCCGTCACGCTCGAGGCGGTGGAGCGCGCCTACGAGGAGCAATGCGCCCACGTCGAGCGACACGGCGGGCAGATCATTCTGATGGCGAGCCGGGCGCTCGCCGCCGCCGCGCGGGGGCCCGACGACTACGAGCGCGTCTACGGCCGCATCCTGCGGCAGGTGTCGCAGCCGGTCATCCTGCATTGGCTCGGCGACATGTTCGATCCGGCGCTCGCCGGCTATTGGGGCCACAAGGATCTCGACGCCGCCATGGAGGTATGCCTGCGCGTCATCCGGGCGAATGCGGGCAAGGTCGACGGCATCAAGATTTCGCTTCTGGACGCGGAGAAGGAAGTGCGCATGCGGCGCCTCCTGCCGGAAGGCGTCAAGATGTATACGGGCGACGACTTCAACTACCCGGAGCTGATCAAGGGCGATGCGCAAGGCTTCAGCCACGCGCTGCTCGGCATCTTCGACGCGATCGCGCCGGCGGCGTCGGCCGCGATCGCGGCGCTCGACGCCGGCGATTCCGCCGGCTTCGACGCTCTGCTTGCGAAGACGGTGCCGCTCTCGCGGCACATCTTCCAGGCGCCGACGTACGCGTACAAGACCGGCGTCGTCTTCATGGCGTACTTGAACGGCCACCAGCGGCACTTCCGCATGTTGGGCGGCGCCGAAGGCGCGAGGTCGACGGTGCATCTGGCGGAGCTGTTCGCGCTCGCGGACCAAGCCGGGCTGCTGGCCGATCCGGAGCTGGCGTGCGAGCGGATGCGGCACGTGCTGGCGTTATCGGGCATTCGATAGAACGAGCCCATAAGGAGGAGATACCCGGATGGCAGCATCCTTAACGAATTTCGAACGGCTCAGCCTGAATCAAATTACGACGGACCGGTGGAGCCTTCGGGAAGCGGCGGACGGCTGCGCCCGCGCGGGCGTGCCTTGGATCGCGTTGTGGCGGCATAAGATCGCGGAGGCGGGGCTGTCCGAGGCGAAGCGGGCGGTGCGAGACGCCGGGCTGCGCGTGTCGAGCGTCTGCCGCGGGGGCATGTTCCCGGCGGCGACGGCCGCCGAACGGCAGGCGCGCATCGACGATAACCTGCGCGCGGTCGACGAGGCGGCGGAGCTCGGCGCGGACACGCTCGTCCTCGTCTGCGGCCCTGCCGCGGACCGCGACATCGCGGCCGCCCGCGAGCAGGTCGCCGAAGGCATCGCCCGCGTCGCGCCGTACGCGAAGGAGCGCGGCGTGAAGCTCGGCATCGAGCCGCTGCACCCGATGTACGCCGCGGAGCGGTCGGTCGTGAATACGCTCGCGCAGGCGATCGACCTTGCGGAGCGTTTCGACCCGGCCGAGGTCGGCGTCGTCGTCGACGTTTTCCATGTCTGGTGGGATCCGGAGTTGTACGCGGGCATCCGAAGGTCGTCGGGTCGAATTCTAGGCTTCCACGTCTCCGACTGGATCGTGCCGACGCCGGATTTGCTCATGGGCCGCGGCATGATGGGCGACGGCGTCATCGAGCTCCGGCGCATCCGGGAGGCGGTGGAGGCGGCCGGCTACGACGGACCGATCGAGGTGGAAATTTTCAACCGCGACATCTGGGATCGGCCGGGCGACGACGTTCTCGCCCTGATGAAGGAGCGATATCTCGAGCACGTGTAGCGGCGGGGAGCATTCGTATCGCCGCAGAGCCGCGCCAACGCAAAAAAAGAAGCCGACGCCTCCCAAGGCGCCGGCTTTTCCAGCTTTACGTTATTCCACGATCAATGTCGATTTCATTTGCGAGTGGCCCGTGCCGCACATAATGTTACAGATGATCTCGTATTCCCCGGGCTGGGCGACGAACGAAGCGCTGTTGCCGTCCTTGAGCTTTAGATCCGTGCCGCGAATGTCGATGCCGTGCATCCCTTGCGTGGACGCGAACGTCACGTTGACCGTGTCGCCCGCCTTCACGCGGTATTCCTTCTCGTTAAACTCGAAATTCGTCGCTTCGATCTTCAGTTCGACCGTGTTGCCGGTCGGCTCCACCGCCGGCGCCGCTTGTTCCGAACCGCCGCCGCCTCCGCCGCAGGCCGCCAGCGCGCCGCCTAGAACGATAGCCATCGCGAAGCTGGATAACCGCTTTTTCATACGTAAAAGACCCTCCCCGGATCATAGGTTGTGAAAGAATACACTACCCACATTGTACTCCGATTCGGGAAGATGTCCATGCGGTTTCGACAGGGGACTGTGACAACATGTTGAACTTTGCTATGTAGGAAAAAACCAGCCCGCACCTGGCGTGCAGACTGATTTTCCGCGCTTACTCCGCACGGCGTCGTTCGCCGCGATCGAACGGGGAAGCGACCGGGAGGAACAAGTCGATGATACCGATGACCAGCGCCGCGAGCAGCGCGCCGATGACGGTCACGTCGACGCCGCCGACGATGAACTGCGCCGCGTAGATGACCAGCGCGCTCACGATGAAGCCGACGATGCCCCGGCCGAACGGAGTGATCCGCTTGCCGAAGATCCCCTCGATCACCCAGCCGAACAAGGCGATCACAAGCGCCAAGAACAACGCGCTCCAGAAGCCGCCCACCTCGAATTGAGGAACCAGGGCGCCGACCAATAACAAAACGAGTGCCGAAACGATGAATCTGACGACATGTCCTAATAAATGCATGTTTCAAGTCCTCCTCGTATTCATTTGTGTCGCACGCTCATGAGACGACGTTTCGGTGCTTCCCTAGTGTTCCCCCGGCGCTTTGGATATAATACTTTCTTGAGGGGAGTGCGTCCCATGGACAAGAAGTTATTGGAAAAATTAGAGTATCCGAAAATATTAAATAAACTGGAGTCCCACGCCGCCACATCGGTGGGGAAAGCGCTTGCCGCGGCGGCGCTGCCGAGCGGCGATCTGGAAGAAGTTCGCCATCGCCTGGCCGGCACCGACGAGGCCGCCGCGATCGATCGGATGAAGGGCGCGGCGCCGTTCGGCGGCATTACCGACATCCGCGCGAGCCTGAAGCGGGCCGCGATCGGCGGTACGCTCAGCGCGTTCGAGCTGCTCGGCGTCGCCGATACGGTGCAGGGCGGCCGCCGGGTGCGGCGGTTCGTCGAGGCGTATCAAGAGAAGCACGACGCTCCGATTCTCGGCGCGTTGGCAGAAGGCATCGAGGAGCTGCGTACGCTCGAAGACGCGATCCGCCGCTGCATCGACGAGAACGGGATCGTCGTCGACACCGCTTCCGACGAGCTGTACAAGGTGCGCCGGGAGCTGCGCTCCGGCGAGGCGCGCGTGCGCGAGAAGCTGGAGTCGATGGTGCGCAGCTCCTCGACGCAGAAGATGCTGCAGGAGGCGCTCATCACGGTGCGGAACGACCGCTTCGTCATCCCGGTGAAGAGCGAATACCGCAGCGCGTTCGGCGGCATCGTGCACGACCAGTCGTCTTCCGGCGCCACGATGTTCATCGAGCCGGAGCAGGTCGTGCAGATGAACAACAAGCTGCGCGAGCTGCGGATCCAAGAAGAGCGGGAAATCGAGAAAATATTGCAGCGCTTGTCCGCCGCCGTCGCGGAACACACCGACCCGCTCGAGTCGAACGTCGACCTGCTCGGTCAGCTGGACTTCCTGTTCGCGAAGGCGCGGCTCGCCCGCGAGATGAAAGCGAGCCTGCCGGCCATGAACGGCAAGGGCTTCCTGCGCATCCGCCGGGGCCGCCATCCGCTCATCCCGGTCGAGCACGCCGTGCCGCTCGACATCGAGCTCGGCGGCTCGTACTCGGCGATTATCGTGACCGGACCGAACACCGGGGGCAAGACGGTATCGCTGAAGACGGTCGGACTGCTGAGCCTGATGGCGATGACGGGGCTGTTCGTCCCGGCCGAGGACGGCAGCGAGCTGTGCGTGTTCGACGCGGTGTTCGCCGACATCGGCGACGAGCAGAGCATCGAGCAGAACCTCAGTACGTTCTCGTCGCACATGACCAACATTATCGGCATCTTGAAGAAAATGACCCCGCGCTCCCTCGTCCTGCTCGACGAGGTCGGAGCGGGCACCGATCCCGCCGAGGGCTCGGCGCTCGCGATCGCCATTCTCGAGCACATCCGGGCGATGGGGTGCCGCTTGATCGCGACGACGCACTACAGCGAGCTGAAGGCGTACGCGTACGACAAGGCAGGCGTCATTAACGCTTCGATGGAGTTCGACGTCGAGACGCTGCGTCCGACGTACCGGCTGCTGGTCGGCGTGCCGGGCCGAAGCAACGCGTTCGCGATCGCCGAGCGGCTCGGCCTGTCGCGCCGCGTCATCGAAGACGCGCGCGTGCAGGTGACGGAAGAGGACCAGCGCGTCGAGTCGATGATCGCGAAGCTCGAGGAGCATCGGATCGCCGCGGAGGCCGAGCGCCGGGAGGCGGAGCGGCTTCGCCGCGAGACGGAGGAGCTGCGCCGCGAGCTGACGGAAGAGAAGCGCAAGCTCCACGAGCAGCGCGACAAGTGGATGGCGGAGGCGGAGCGCGAGGCGGCGGATGCGGTGGCGAAGGCGCGCCGCGAAGCGGACGCGATCATCGCCGATCTGCGCAAGCAGGCGATGGAGGAAGGCGCGTCGATCAAGGAGCATAAGCTGATCGAAGCGAAGCGCCGGTTAGAGGAGACCGCGCCGAAGCCGCGAAAGCCTTCCGCGTCGCCGAGCGCCTCGCGGGCGAAGGCGCAGGTGTCGCCGGGCGACGAGGTGAAGGTCGTCTCCCTCGGGCAGCGCGGTCACGTCGTCGAGCGCCAAGCGGACGGCGCCGTCGTGCAGCTCGGCATCATCAAGATGAAGGTCGCGCTCACCGACCTCGAGCCGGTCGGCGCTTCCGCGCCGTCGAAGCAGCAGCGGAGCGTCGCCACCGTGAAGCGGACCCGCGACGAGAACGTCCGTACCGAGCTCGACCTCCGCGGCTCCAACGTCGAGGAAGCGATCGTCGAGGTGGATCGCTTCCTCGACGAAGCGATCATGGCGAACCTGTCGCAGGTGTACATCATTCACGGCAAGGGGACCGGCGTACTGCGGACCGGCATTCAAGATTTCCTGCGCCGTCACAAGCACGTCCGCACGTTCCGCATCGGCGCCTTCAACGAGGGCGGCCACGGCGTCACCGTCGCCGAGCTGAAGTAACTAGACGCGAATCTGCGGTAAGCGGAAATTCCGCCAATAGCCGCACATGGCGCCTTAACCGACGAAGTAAGCCGCATACTGTGAGGAATAACCGTCAGGCAATCGCCTGGCGGTTATTTTTTCGCCGGATTCCCGCGTACCATCCGCCAAAGAAAAAGCCGCCCGCCCCCCATCGAAAGGGGGACAAGCGGCTGCCGACCGACTCAGTCGTTCGCGGGTATAAAGGCGACGGCGTTCGTTCGTAAGTAGCTGACGGCTTGCTGGGGATTCGCCCGGGACATCCGGACGAACCCGCCGGCGCCTTCGGCGAACTCGAAGGTTCCCAGCTCGATCCACCCGGATTGGCCTGCCGTGAAGTCCGAGACGACCTCGGTCACGCCGCCGGCATGATGCACGGCCAGCTTCGTGGCCGGCTCGCTGGCCGGATGCACGATGCGGTACGCAAGCACCTGGTACGTGCCCGCTTCTAAATTCGGCGTCCAAGTCGCGGCTCCGCCCGCCGTCCCGCTATAGCGCGTAATGGAACCGTTGTAGCCGGTCAATCCGCTCAGCGCCCACGAGCCGACGACCTCCTTGTACTGCGGGCTGGTCGGGTCCACGACGATCGCCTCTGCCGGCAGCGCGGCATCGCCGCGCTCTTCGACGACGGGGACGCCGTCGTTATTGACGATGTTTTCCGTGCTCGGTATGTTTACTTTAATCGGGTGATTGACGTTGATATACGTATTGCCGCTCAGCTCTACATTGCGGGCGTTCTTCAGATGGACGGCCGTCGCATGCGCGCCGATGTGCAGATCCTTGAACGTATTGTTGCGAATGACGATGCCGTCGTTATACTTCTCCTTATTGAAGGAAGCGTGATTTTCGAACGTCGTGATCGTCCCGTCGTACGAGTTATACTTCTGAATCCACGTCGATTGCTCGAACAGGTTGTTCTGAATGACGACGTTCCGCGCGAAAGGACCGGTATTGACGCTGGTCGGTCCCAATCCGATATTGGAGTATGCGTTATTGCGGAAGACGCTGTTTTCGACGAGCAAATTTTTGTTCATGAACACCAAGGCGGTGCCGAAATTGCCCTCGACCGTACTGTTCCGGAGGATGACCTGATCCCATTCGTAGCCTTGATGCGTCAACCGGGAGCCGACCTTCACCGTATCGGGGAGCGGGTCCGCGAAGGTGAGAACATCCATAACGCCCCCCTCGTTCGCGGCCGATGCGATAACGCGTTCGAACGGCTGATCCCCGACCCAGAAGGCGACCGTGTCGCCGGCGTCGAACGACAGCGACCCGACGCCGTAAGACGTACGGATGGAATAGTCGTCGATTCGCTCCTTCACTTCGACGAAGGTGCTTCGGCTGACGAGCGGATCCCATCGCACGCCCTTCACGTACACTTCATCCATCAAGAGCTGACCCCTGTTATTGGAAAAGTGGAACGCGTCGCGCGGTCCGACGGCCAAGGAGCTGCCCTGCGGCTCCACCCGGACGTTCTTGACCGTGAAATTTTTGTTATACCCGGCCAGCATGGACATGCCCAGCGAATTGTAAATCCGGACATTTTCTAACGTGATATTCTCGGAGTACATGACCCGCAAATTCGGATTCGCGGTGTCGACGTTGAAGTGCCAAGAGATCCCTTGACCGACCTCGACCCGATTCGAGAAGCCCATCCCCGAAATCCGGTACCGGTCGTCGCTTCCGTCCTGCACCTTGCTCCACGTCGTCGCGAAGTACCCGTCCTTATCCGTGCCGATCGTCAGCGCGTCTACGGGAAGAAGCATCCCCGTCTCGAGATCCCAGCTGTTCGCGGAGTACGCCTTCATTCCGTCGAAGTGAGGCATCCCTGGGAAAATGTCGACGACGACCGTGTCGCTCGCCCGGTCCACCGAGACGATTTCGCCGGCGGTGGCGAAGCGGGGACCGTAATCCAAAATCAGATTTTCGAGCTTTACGTTTTTCGCGTTTTCGATGAAGAAATGGCCGGCCGCGGCCGCTCCGCTCACGTCGTTCCCGAGCGGAAGGTTGACCTGAAGCGCGGTCGCCGGGGCGCCGTCCGCATACGTCGCGCCGCGGACGGTGACGTTGCGCATATGCGAGAGGCGAAGCATCGCCTCTTCTCCCGCGGCCGTGCCGAGATTGTACACGCCTTCCTCGAAGGCGAGCACGTTCCGGCTGTTGCTCGAAGCCGCCGCTTGGATCGCCAGCTGAATGGCCGGCGCGTCGTCGGCGCCGTCGTTCGCGACCGCGCCGTAATCCGCAACGTTGAGAATCATCGGATACGGTTCCGCTCCTTCCGCATGAACGCCGCCGGCGCCCAACCCTTGTCCCGCCGTCAGAAACAGCATCGCGGCGACGCACGCGCCAAGCGGCTTCGTCAGTGTTCTCCTCGCGTTCGATATCAACGCATCATCCCCTTTAGAAAGTAATACCCTCCGGCGCCCCGTATTGAAAGCGCTTCAAAGGGCTTATTTACATTCATCTTAAGTTCAACTAAGATGCAAGTAAATGTCTTGCTTTTTATCGAAAATATACTTTTTTTACGATAGGGGACGCGCAAATGTCCGTATCCTTATTCGAATACAAAACGGAATTATCTTATTATAAATTTTGGCGCCGGAAGGATCGCTTCATCTTGTACGAAGACGTCTACGACGAATGGAGCTTGGTCGGCGTCGAGGAAGGCTCGTTCGAATACGAGATTAACGGGGAAAAAGGAACCGCGGCGTTCGGCGATCTCGTCGTTTGTCCGCCGAAGGTGCCTTTTCGCAGAGTGGTCATCTCGCCCTTGTCGTTCCACCATGCCAAGGTCGTCCTGCGTCGCGACGGCGTCGCTTTGCAGGAGGCGAGGGAGAAACGGCTCTCGGGCAAAATCAGCGTGTCCGATACGGAGCGTCTGAAAGCCAATTACGACATCCTGAAGGTGAGCGGGCGGGCGTGGAAGCAAGCGGAGCAATTCGCGAAGTGCAATCACTACGTCTATGACACCTGGTATTTATGCTTCCGCGAGCTCGAGGCGATGGCGCGCGAGGAGCAGGAGACCGGGGTCGAAGACGAATCTATGGCTCGGGCGATGCAGCTTATTCGCCAACAGGCGTTCCGTCCGCTGCATCTCGGCGAGCTGGCCGTCTCGCTTCGGCTGTCTCCGTCCCGCTTCACGCAGCGATTCAAGAAGACGTACGGCCTTGCGCCGAGCGAATACGTGACCTCGCTTCGGCTGGAGAAGGCCAAGACGCTGCTGCTGGAGACGGACCTGCTCCTGGACGACGTCGCGGAGAGCTGCGGGTATCAGAACGGGTATTATTTCAACCGGGTGTTTACGAAAGAGATGGGCGTGACGCCGGGACGGTTTCGGAAAACGAACCAAATGTAACCTACCGCAAATACTCGCGGATGCCGTCCGAAAACCGGATCGGCGGCGTTCGATATGCCTCGTAGAAGGGCGTGCCTTCGCGGCAAATGTTTTCTTCGAGCAGCATGGCCAGCTGATTGCCGGTGATCGGGAAGAAGGGGAACCGCTCGAACAGGCGCACGGCCGGCTTCATAAGCCAGAGCGGCGCATGGACGAGGGCGATACGACGGCGGCCGATCGCGGCGCCGATATCCCGCAGCATGTCGTTGTAGGCGATCTGCTCCGGGCCGCCGACGTCGAACGCGACGTCGACCGGCTCGTACGTCAGCGCCTTGACGAAGACGTCGGCGACGGTGCGCAGCGACACGGGCTGCATGCGGTAGCGGCCGTCGCCGATGACCGGGGTGAGCGGCAACCGCGCAAGCCCGGCCAGCATGTTGACGAATTCGTCGCCGGGGCCGAACACGACCGACGGTCGAAAGATAACGTAGGGGATTCCGCTCGACCGCACGAGCTCCTCCCCCGCCCGCTTGGAGCGGAAGTAGCCCGTCGTCGCGCCCGGACGGGCGCCTAGAGCGCTCATATGGATAAACCGCTTGCCTTCCGCGGCGGCGAAGCCGGCGTCGACGCACGCCGCGACGAGGCGCCGCGTCCCTTCTTCGTGGACCCGTTCGAAGGTGACGCCCCGCGAAGGCGCCTCGCGGATGATGCCGACGAGATGGATGACCGCGTCCGCGTCCGCCAACGCGGCCCGATACGTCTCCGGCGCAAGCAGGTCGCCCCGGACGACGCGCGCGCGCGGCGAACCGGCGGCGGCCCCGCGAAGCCGGCTTCCCGGGCGTACTAAACAGATCGCTTCGTGGCCATGTTCCGCCAAAGCGTCGACGACGGCGGTGCCGACGTAGCCGGTCGCTCCCGTGACGAATACGCGCATCCTCTTCCAACCCCTTCCACTATTCCACCTCATTGTAAATCAAAGACGTTCGAAAGGGAACGCCGGCGACGGCGACTTTTTTCCCGGGCGGGATTTCGTTACAATAAGGGAAGTCATGCTTATCGTTTCCGAAGGGGGAGAAGCCGTGAAATACTTATGGGGAACGCTGCTCGTCTTCGCCCTGATTTTCTTAATTTGCGGCGTATATTACTTTAGCAAGCTATAGAAGAGGAGAATATCCGATGTCGCAGCAGCAACAGCAAGTGTGCCCTTGGTGTCAGATGGAGATTACGTGGGACGAGGAGCTCGGACCGGAGCCGAATTGTCCCCACTGCTATAACGAGCTGGCCGAATACCGGACGGTGTCCATTCCGCTGAGGAAGGACGGGGGTATCGCGTTCGACGAAGAGTCGAACGACGACTGGAACCGGTACACGCGCGCGGCGGAGCAGTATTTGGACGCGCAAGAAGAAGTGCCGGAATGTCCGCAATGCCAGGAGTACATGGTGCACGCGGGCGAGCAGATCGTCTCCGAGACGGCGTTCGCGCCGAAGACGCCGTCGCCGATGTTCCCGCCGTTCCTCAAGGCTCCGTTCCGGCTCGATATGTTCGTATGCCCGCACTGCTTCACGGTGCATCAACGGCTGAGCTCGAAAGACAAGGCGGCGCTCGTCCGCCGTCTCGGCGAAGAGCAGGACTGATTCCCGGCTCGCGCGCGGCTTCTGCGGGCCCCCTCTTTTTTCCAAGACGTTTCCGTTCCGCGAATTTGGGCAACCTACGTGGAAGCTACGCGCAAGGGAACGAAACAAGGGGAACAAAGGGGTACGAACCATGCCGCAAAAGCTGGAGCGCTCGGGAGGCCGTCTCGACGGCCAAACTCGGCTTCTACTTCTCGTCAACGCTTTGTTTGCATGCGCCAACGCGCTATCCGGAGCCTTCGTCAACGTCTATCTGTGGAAGGCCAAACAAGATTTCGCGATGATCGGTTGGTTCGCGCTGTCTCACCAAATCGTGATGGCGACGATGTTCGTCGTGATCGGCAAGTGGGTGAAAGAACGCAACAAGATGAATTCGCTGCGGCTCGGCGTCGCGCTCGCGGCGATCTTCTACTTGCTCGTGCTGCTGCTCGGCAAGAGCGCGGCGCAGTGGGTCGTCTTGCTCGGGGGCGTACAGGGCATGTCTTCGGCGTTCTTCTGGCTCGCCTTCAACGTCGTGTATTTCGAGGTGACCGATCGCGATAACCGAGACCGCTTCAACGGCTGGGCCGGACTGCTCGGCTCCGCCGTCGGCATGGCCGCGCCGTGGATTTCGGGCTTCCTCATCACGAGGATGCCGGACACGACCGGCTACCGTCTCATCTTCTCGATCTCGCTCGGCGTGTTCGTCGTCGGCGCGTTCGTCAGCTTCTTCCTGAAGAAGCGCCCGGTGCAGCAAAACTATGAATGGCTGTACGGCATCAAGCAGCTCCGACAGCAGGGCAACGGGTGGCGGAGCGCTTACCCGGCGCTGTTCGCGCAGGGCGTAAGGGAAGGCGTCTTCGGCTTCTTGATCGGCCTGATGGTGTATATCGCGACGAAGAACGAGCTGCAGCTCGGCAATTACGCGCTGATTACGTCGGCCGTGTCGCTCGTCGCCTTCTTCTTGGCGGGGAGGCTCGTCAAGCCGGGGCGGCGGTCGATCCCGATGCTCGCGGGGGCGCTCGCCATGACGCTGATCATCTTGCCGTTCTTCTGGCAGGTGAACTACACGACGCTGATCGTCTTCGGGATCGTGGTCGCCCTGTTTTACCCGCTGTACTCGATTCCGATCACGTCGACGATCTTCGATATGATCGGCGCGAACACGGAGAGCGCGGAGCACAGGGTCGAATACGTCGTGCTGCGGGAGACGGCGCTCAATATGGGGCGGATTCTAGGTACGATCGCGTTCATCGCGGTCGTATCCTTCACGAAGGAGCCGACGCATATTACGACGTTAATGTTGATTTTGGGGGCGGCGCCGATCTTCTCGTGGTTTTTCATTCGGAAGCATCTGGCCGAAGGCGGGCGCTGAGCGCCCTTTTTTTATCGCATGGTTGCATAAAAATACGTTCGTGCGTATAATTATGAATATGGTCATACGAAAGATGAAAGGCGGCGGGTCGAAGTGAAAATCGCATTCGAAATCAAAGTCCCCGAGGCGGAAGCGTTCTTCGGTTTGATGAACGAAGCGGCGGACGCGAACGCGCGGTACGAGGCGCTGCTGAGCGCCGGTCCGAACGTGATCGCGGCCTACGACGGGGAGAAGCTGGTCGGTGTCGGCGCCGGAGGCGACGTGACGGTGCATCCGGCGTATCTACGGCGCGACATCGAGCACAATATGAAGAAATTGGTCCGTTGGTAACGGCATAACGCGGCGAAACTCCCGAGAACGGGAGTTTTTTTGTTTTGCAGGAAGGACCTCGCTTCGGGTAATATGGAAGGTATCTTCAAAAATTCAAAAGTCGATTGACGACCAGGGGGGAACGCAACACATGACGGAGCTTCAATTGAGGATTCTCGAACTGTTGAAAGAGGATTCCAGGCGCGATGCCGCGCTGCTCGCCACGATGTTGGACGAAAGCGAGGAGACGATTCGAGCGGCGATCCGCGAGATGGAAGACAACAACGTCATCGTGAAATACGCGACGGTCGTCAATTGGTCCAAGGTCGATCAAGAGAAGGTTACCGCGCTCATCGAAGTGCAAATCACGCCGGAGCGCGGACACGGCTTCGACGCGATCGCGGAGCGCATTTATTTATATCCGGAGGTCAAGAGCGTGTATTTGATGTCGGGCGCCTACGATCTGCAGGTCGAGATCGAAGGGAAGAGCCTGCGCGAGATCGCTTCGTTCGTCTCCAATAAGCTGTCTACGCTCGAGCGCGTGCTCTCGACGAAGACGTTTTTCATCTTGAAAAAATACAAACAGGACGGCATCATATTCGAGGGCCGCGAAGGCGATCACCGAATGGTCGTGTCGCCGTAATTATAGGAGGTGCGCGCCATGAAACGGTATTTGACTCCGTTCGTGCAGGCGATCCCTCCGTCGGGGATACGCAAATTTTTCGATTTGGTCAGCGGCAGCAAAGACATCATCTCCCTCGGCGTCGGGGAGCCGGATTTCGTGACGCCGTGGCGGTTCCGCGACGCGGCCGTCAACGGTCTCGAGCAAGGACGCACGACGTATACGCATAACGCCGGCCTCCCGGAGCTCCGCGAGGCGATCGCCGAGTATCTTTATAATCAATTCGCCGTGAAATACGAGCCGAGAGACGAGGTGCTCGTCACGGTCGGCGGCAGCGAAGCGATCGATCTGGCGCTGCGGGCGCTCGTGTCGCCCGGCGACGAAGTGCTCGTGCCGGAGCCGTGCTACGTGTCGTATTCGCCGATCACGGCGATCGGCGGCGGCATCCCGGTCGGCATCGAGACGTTCGCGAAGGACCAGTTCAAGCTGCGCGCGGATTCGCTGAAGGCGGCGATTACGCCGCGGACGAAGGTGCTGATCCTCAGCTACCCGAGCAACCCGACCGGAGGCATCATGACGCGCGAGGACTACGAGCCGATCGCGAAGCTCGTGGAGGAGCACGATCTCATCGTCATCTCCGACGAAATCTACGCCGAGCTGTCGTACGACGGCAAGCATTGCAGCTTCGCGTCCTTGCCGGGCATGCGGGACCGCACGATCCTCGTGAGCGGCTTCTCGAAGGCGTTCGCGATGACCGGCTGGCGCATGGGGTACGCGTGCGGCCACCCGGACATTATCGGCGCGATGCTGAAGATCCACCAGTATACGGTCATGTGCGCGCCCGTCATGGGGCAGCTGGCGGCGATCGAAGCGCTGAAGAACGGCATGGAAGAGAAGGATCGGATGGTCGAGTCGTATAACCAGCGCCGCCGTCTCGTCGTGAAGGGCTTCCGCGACATCGGCCTCGACATTCACGAACCGCACGGGGCGTTCTATGCGTTCCCGTCGATCGCGAAGACCGGCCTCTCGTCGGAGGAGTTCGCGCAGCGGCTGCTCGTCGAAGGCAAGGTCGCCGCGGTGCCGGGCCATGTGTTCGGCCTCGGCGGGGAAGGCTTCCTGCGCTGCTCGTACGCGACGTCGGTCGCGAATTTGACCGAGGCGATCGACCGGATCGGCGCGTTCGTGCATACGCTGAGAGCGACGCAGAACGCGTAAAGCGAGATCGGTTTGTCGAAAGACGTTGAAAATTGTATTGTCAGGCGGAACCATTTTCCCTATAATCGTCTTTATGAGATGAGCAACACCTGAATTGAATTGCTTGATTTACGTTCTTGGGTCCTTGTTCGCGCACGCAGCGCGGGCAAGGTGAAAAGGGAAGCCGGTGCGAGTCCGGCGCGGTCCCGCCACTGTAACTTGGGGATGCGTTTCGATATGCCACTGTTTCGCGAACGACAAGCGGAATGGGAAGGCGAAGCGCGTCATTCAACCCATAAGCCAGGAGACCTGCCTAAGAGCGATTGCTGACAACTCCTTCGAGGAAAAGGATGCGGCTCGACGCAGGACGCCAAGCGTACGCTTGGTCGCGCGTTCCTGAACTCGTTGTGCCAGCCTTCCGTTTCTATTCGAGACGGAAGGCTTTTCTTTTTTTTGTCATTCGGCAAGCAAGCGGCGGTGCGATTCTCTCTCATAGAAAAACAACAGGGTCGAGGAGAGGTTATCGGTATGTGGAAGCGTTGGTTAACAGGGTTGTTGTCGGTCGTATTGGCGGTCGCGCTGGCGGCGTGCGGAGGCAATGCCGGGGAGACGGCGCCGCCGGCGGCGGAACCGGCTCCGCAAGGCGAGGAGTCTCCTGCGGAGGCGCCGGCGGAATCGTCCGCGGAGGCGGCGTATCCGCTGACGGTGACGGACGCGTCGGGAACGGACGTCGTGTTCGAGAAGGCGCCGGAGCGGATCGTCTCCATCGCGCCGAGCGAGACGGAGGTGCTGTTCGCGGTCGGCGCGGGCGCGAACGTCGTCGGCGTCGACGATTGGAGCGACTTCCCGGCGGACGTCGAAGGGCTGCCGCGCGTCGGCGGGCTCGAAGCGAACGTCGAGGCGATTCTCGAGCTGGAGCCGGACGTCGTCTTCGCGGGTTGGTCGATGAGCGCGGCGACGATCGAGGAGCTGCGGAAGCTCGGGCTGACGGTGTACGCGTTCGAGACGCAGACGCTGGACGAAGCGATCGCGCATATCCGCGAGGTGGGCAAGATCGTAGACAACGCGGCGGAGGCGGAAGCGGTCGCGGTCAAGATGGAAGCCGACCGGCAGAAGGTCGTCGACGCGGTCGCGGGGCTGACCGACGCGGAGAAGAAGAAGGTGTACGTCGAATTTTCCCCGGGCTGGACGGTCGGCAAGGGCGAATTCATGGACGAGCTGTTGACGTTGGCCGGCGGAGTGAACGTCGCCGATCAGCCCGGCTGGTACGAGATCAGCGAGGAGAACATTATCGAGGCGAATCCGGAAGTGATCTTGTATAGCGCCGGAGTAGAAGGATTGGAAGGCATCATTACGGGACGAGCCGGGTGGAGCAAAATCGACGCGCTCGCGAACGGTCAGATGTTTGCGATCGACGACAACCTGATCTCGCGTCCGGGACCGCGCCTCACGGAAGCGCTCCTCGAGGTCGCGAAGGCGCTCTATCCGGAACGGATCGGACAATAATATGAGGCGAAAGCTGATCGGATGGGGAGGAGCGGGAGCGCTGCTCCTCCTTCTGTCTCTCGTCGTCAGCGTATCGCTCGGTTCGGCTTCCACGCTCGGCGTCGGCACGGTGTGGCGCGTCTTGGTCGGCGCGCTGCCGGGAATCGGCGGGCTCGTGGAACCGACGTGGTCCGTCGCTCACGAGCAGATCGTTCTGCAGGTGCGGCTGCCCCGCATCGCGCTCGGCATGCTCGTCGGCGCGGCGCTCGCGACGGCGGGCGCGGGCTTCCAGGGCGTGCTGCGCAATCCGCTCGCCGATCCGTTCACGCTCGGGGTCGCCTCGGGCGCGTCGGTCGGCGCAGCGTTCCTCATCTTGACGAACGCGCAGTTTCTCTTCGGCTTCGCGACGATCCCCGTCGTCGCGTTCTGCACCGGCATGGCGACGCTGTGCGCGGTGTACCTGCTGGCGCGGGTCGACGGCGGCATGCGGCGGGAGACGCTCATCCTCGCCGGAGTCGTGCTGAGCGCGTTCCTCGGCGCGGTCGTCTCCTTCATGGTGTCGCTGTCCGACGACGTCGTCAACCAGATCGTCTTCTGGCTGATGGGCAGCCTCACGCTGCGCGGTTGGCCGTATTCCGCGGCCGTCGCGCCGTACGTCGCCGTCGGCGTCGTCGTCTTATGCGCGTACGCCCGGACGCTCAACTTGTTCGAGCTGGGCGAGCGAAGCGCCGCCCACCTCGGGGTGCGGGTCGAGCGGACGCGTTGGATCGTGCTCGCGGTGTCGACGCTCATGACGGCCGCCGCCGTATCGGTCACCGGCGTCATCGGCTTCGTCGGCCTCGTCGTTCCGCATATGATCCGGCTGCTGTTCGGCTCGGATTACCGGTTGATCGTGCCGCTGTCGGCGATCGGCGGCGCGGCGTTCGTCGTCTGGGCGGACACGCTCGCCCGGATGGCGCTCGCCCCGACGGAAATCCCGCTCGGCGTCGTGACGGCGTTCCTCGGCGCGCCGTTCTTCTTGTATTTGTTGACCCGGCACAAAAAGACGATAGGAGGCGGCTAGATGATTCGAGCGACGAATGTCAGCAAACGCTACGACAGTGCGCCGGTCTTGTCCGACGTTAGCTTCCAGGTTCGCGAGGGCGAGTTTTTCGGCATTCTCGGCCCGAACGGCAGCGGCAAGACGACGCTGCTGAAGCTGCTGTCCGGGCTCGAGCGTCCCGACGCCGGAGAGGCGTCGATCGGCGATCGCCCGGCGTTCGAATATAAGCGCAAAGAGCTGGCGCGTCTGCTCGCCGTGCTGCAGCAGGACGCGCTGCCTCCGGTCGGCTTTTCCGTGCGGGACGTGGTGGAGATGGGGCGGTATCCGTACCAAAACTGGCTAGGGGAAGAGCGCGGCGCCGACGCATCGGTCGTCGACTCGGTGCTCGATTGCATGGGACTGACGGCGCTGGCGGAGCGGTCGGTGGACCGGCTCAGCGGCGGCGAACGCCAGCGGGTCGCTTTGGCGAAAGCGATGGCGCAGCAGCCGAAGGCGCTGCTGCTCGACGAGCCGACGACGTACCTCGATATCGGATATCAGATTCAATTGATGGACCTCATCCGCATGTGGCAGAAGGATTCGTCGCTGACGGTCGTGGCGGTGCTTCACGACTTGAACCTGGCGGCGATGTACTGCGACCGTCTCCTGCTGATGGATCGGGGCCGCGCGGTCTGCTGCGGTTCGCCGCGGGAGGTGCTGACGCCCGGGCGCATCCGGGCCGTCTACGGCGCGAACGCCACCGTGCTGGCGCACCCGACGAACGGCGCGCCGCAGGTGCTGCTCGAATCGGGCGTTCCGGCGGCGACAAGCGCGTCGGCTTCGGGTATAATAAGCTAAATTTGGTAACGGACGAATTTGGTAACGGAAGAAACAGGGGACGGAGATGCACATGGACGATAAGTGGCTTACACGCGTCTGCCGTTCGATCGAACCGCTTCGCGAAGAGGCGATGGCGGCCGCGCGGGAGCGGCTCGATTCGCTCACGAAGCCGCCGGGCAGCTTAGGCGCGCTGGAACGGCTCGCGGAACGGCTCTCCGGCATCGCGGGGGCGATGCCGCCGCCGCTCGGGAAGAAGGTCGTCGTCGTCATGGCGGGCGATCACGGCGTCTGCGAGGAAGGCGTCAGCGCCTTCCCGCAAGCGGTGACGGAGCAGATGGTGTTGAATTTCTTGCGCGGGGGCGCCGCGGTCAACGTGTTCGCGAAGCACGCGGGCGCCGACGTCGTCTGCGTCGACATGGGCGTCGCGGCGACGATCGACCATCCCGGCCTGGTCGCTTCGAAGATCGCGCCGGGCACGGCGAACATGACGAAGGGGCCGGCGATGACGCGCGAGCAGGCGCTGAGCGCCTTATCGGCGGGCGTCGAGCTCGTCGGTCGGCTCGCGGGCGACGGCGTGCGGCTGATCGCGGTCGGCGAGATGGGCATCGGCAACTCGACGGCGGCCGCCGCGGTGACGAGCGCGCTGTTAGGCGTCCCGCCGGAAGCGTCCGTCGGCCGCGGCACCGGCGTCGACGACGCGGGGCTCGCCCGCAAGCGGGACGCGGTGGCGCGGGCGTTGGCGGCGAACGGCCTCGCGGCCGGCGCCGGCGCTTCGGGCCCGGAAGGCGCGCTCGAGACGCTGGCGAAGGTCGGCGGCTTCGAGCTCGCGGGCATCGCGGGCGTCTGCCTCGGCGCGGGCGTCTATCGCGTGCCGGTCGTCGTCGACGGCTACATCTCGACGGCGGCCGCCTTGGTCGCGTCCCGGTTGTCGCCGCACGTCGCATCGTATTTGATCGCTTCGCATCGCTCCGAGGAGCCGGGCCACGGCGTCGTCCTGGACGCGCTCGGGCTCGAGCCGATGCTGGAGCTCGGCATGCGTCTCGGCGAAGGGACCGGCGCGGCGCTTTCCTTGCGCATCGTGGAAGCGGCGGTCGATGTGCTCGGCAGCATGGCGACGTTCGCGTCGGCGGGCGTCTCGGGCAAGCTGGAGTAAGGGGTAACGTCGTAGTCTGAGTCGAAGTCGAAGTCGAAGTCGAAGTCGGAGGAGTAACGGCTATGGTCGTGGTATTGGTGACCGGGGGCGCCCGCAGCGGCAAGAGCGCCTTCGCGGAACGGTACGTCGAGCGGTACGCGGAGGAGGGTGTCTACGTCGCCACCGCGCAGTCGTTCGACGAGGAGATGGAGCGGCGCATCGCGACGCATCGGTCGCGGCGGGATACGGCCGGATTCGTCTGGAAGACGGTCGAGGAGCCGCTGAGGCTGCCGGAATGCTTGGAGGCGCTCGACTTCGAATATAACGTATACCGGTCCGGGCATACGGTCGTCCTCGTGGATTGTCTGACGCTATGGCTGTCCAATCTGCTCCTGCAATGGGAGGCGGAGCCGGACGCGGAAGCGCGCTGTCTGGCGCGCGTGGACGAGCTGGTCGCCGTCCTGCGCCGATTCCAAGGCACCGTCGTGCTCGTCACGAACGAGGTCGGCTTCGGCATCGTGCCGGCGACGCCGCTCGGCCGCCTGTACCGTGACGCCGCCGGACGGATGAACCAGAAGGTCGCCGCGGCGGCCGACCAAGTGTTCCTCGTCGCCTCCGGCATCCCGATCGAGCTGAAGAGCCGGGAGTATCGGTTATGACGGGGCTCGCGCTGTTTACGTGGGAGGAGACGCTGTGGATGGTCGCCGCGGCGCTCGCCGTCGACCTCGCCGTCGGCGACCCGTCGCGGCTGCCGCATCCCGTCGTCGCGATCGGCCGCTGGATCCGATGGATGGAAGCGAGAACGTACGTCGAAGCGCCGAGGGAGCGGTCGTTCCTGTTCGGCGTTTTGCTATGTGTAACGACGGCGGCCGGCAGCGCCGCGGCGGCATGGCTGATCGTACGGTGTTGTTTGTGGATCCACCCTTGGCTCGGCTACGCCGCGAACGTCTGGCTCGTCTCGACGACGATCGCGTGGCGCGGGCTCGCGGACGCCGGGCTGCGCGTGTACCGGCCGCTCGTCGCGGGCCGGCTGGACGAAGCCCGAATGTACACGGGATATATTGTCGGTCGGGACACGGCGGCGCTGGACGAGCCGGAGCTGACGCGAGCGACGGTGGAGACGGTAGCGGAAAATACGGTCGACGCCGTGCTGTCGCCCGTCGTCTTCGCACTGCTCGGCGGCGCCGCGGGGGCGATGCTTTATCGGGCGGCGAACACGCTCGATTCGATGGTCGGGTACCGGAACGCGCGGTACTTGTGGTACGGCAAAGCGTCGGCGCGGCTCGACGACGTCTTGAATTGGATTCCGGCGCGGCTGTCGGCATTGTTGTTGGCGGGCGCCGCCAGGCTGCGCGGGCTGCCGGGCGGCGCTGCGTTGCGGACCGTCCGGCGGTACGCGCGGCTGCATCCGAGTCCGAACAGCGGTTATCCGGAGTCGGCCGTCGCCGGCGCGCTCGGCGTTCGGCTCGGCGGCGTGAACATGTACAGCGGCGTCGAAAGCTTCCGGGCGTACATGGGCGAGCCGCGGGAGCCGCTTCGCAAGGAACATATCGTACGCACCGTCGGACTGCTCCATGCGTTCGGCGGATTGCTGTTAGGAGGCTTGTTATGCGCGGCGGTTCTGGTCACTTGGGGGATTGGGTAAGCGCGGCGGCGGCGGCCGTGCAGCTGATGACGCGGGTGCCGCTGCCGTTCGCTTCCGCGTGGAACGAGCGGGTCGCTCGGCGCAGCATCGCGTTTTACCCGTTGGCGGGGCTCGTCGTCGGCATCATCGCGGCGTTCCTGTATTGGGGAGGCTCGTTGCTGCTGCCGCCGGCGGCAGCAAGCGCGATCGTCGTCGCGGCGTGGGTGTGGTCGACGGGGGGGCTGCATCTGGACGGCTGGATGGATACCGCCGACGCGCTCGGCAGCAACCGCTCGCGAGAGCGGATGCTGGAAATCATGAAGGATCCCCGCGTCGGCGCGATGGGTGTGGCGGCTGGCGCGCTGCTGCTGCTCGGCAAGTACGCGTTCGTCCTGTCGCTCTTGGAATATACGGCCGCCGGCAGCCTGAATCTCGCGGCGGCGGTCGCCTGCGTGCCGATCGTCGCGCGCGCGTTCGCGCCGTGGGCGGTCGCCCTGTGGCCGTACGCCGGCGGCAGCGGCGGCATGGGCGCCGCGATGCGCTCGGCCGGACCGCGGCACGCCTTGGCGTCGGCGGCGGTCGGCGCGGCATGCCTCGCGGCGGCGCTCGCGCTGTTCGGCTCGGGCGACCCGCTGTTCCTGCTGCCGGTCGCTCTGGCCGGGGCGGCGCTCGCCGCCTTGGCCGGCGCCGTCGGCGCCGCTTGGCTGAACCGCCGCTTCGGGGGGCTCACCGGCGACACGTACGGCGCCTTGATCGAGGGCATCGAGCTGGCGCTGCTGCTCGCTCTCGTCGTGGCGGGGGCCTCCGGATAGCGGCCGAGGGTGGTGTCATGCGCCGCGCTCCTTCTCCCCGAGTTCCTCTCGCTCAGCCGAGCAGCTGAGCGAAGGGAAGACGAGGAGAAGGAGCCGCGGAAGAGATGCCTCCCGGCCCGGCTGAGGGTCTGGCGGTACATGCGCCGCGCTCCATCTCCCCGAGTTCCCTTCGCTCAGCCGAGCAGCTGAACGAAGGGAAGACGAGGAGAAGGAGCCGCGGAAGAGAGGCCTGCGGCCCGACTGAGGGTATGGCGGTACATGCGCCACGCTCCTTCTCCCCGAGTTCCTCTCGCTCAGCCGAGCAGCTGAACGAAGGGAAGACGAGGAGAAGGAGCCGCGGAAGAGAGGCCTGCGGCCCGACTGAGGGTATGGCGGTACATGCGCCGCGCTCCTTCTCCCCGAGTTCCTCTCGCTCAGCCGAGCAGCTGAACGAAGGGAAGACGAGGAGAAGGAGCCGCGGAAGAGAGGCCTGCGGCCCGACTGAGGGTATGGCGGTACATGCGCCGCGCTCCTTCTCCCCGAGTTCCCTTCGCTCAGCCGAGCAGCTGAACGAAGGGAAGACGAGGAGAAGGAACCGCGGAAGAGATGCCTGCGCCCCGACTGAGGGTATGGCGGCACATGCGCCGCGCTCCTTCTCCCCGAGTTCCTCTCGCTCAGCCGGGCAGCTGAGCGAAGGGAAGACGAGGAGAAGGAGCCGCGGAAGAGAGGCCTGCGGCCCGACTGAGGGTATGGCGGTACATGCGCCGCACTCCTTCTCCCCGAGTTCCTCTCGCTCAGCTGGGCAGCTGAACGAAGGGAAGACGAGGAGAAGGAGCCGCGGAAGAGAGGCCTGCGGCCCGTCTGAGGGTATGGCGGTACATGCGCCGCACTCCTGCTCCCCGAGTTCCCTTCGCTCAGCCGAGCAGCTGAACGAAGGGAAGACGAGGAGAAGGAGCCGCGGAAGAGAGAACCACATGAGGTAGGGTAGTCCCTTCTCCGAGGGGCTCGAACGGGAGGAGTAAGCGCTATGTTGGAACGATACGGACACGGGGGAGATTTGCGCACCGCGGCGGCGCTGTACGGCCGGCCGGCGGAGGCGTTCGTCGACTTCAGCTCGAACATGAATCCATGGGGGCCGCCCGAGGGAGCGCGAGCGGCGATGCTGCGCGCGTGGGAGCGCATCGACGCGTACCCGGACCCGGCGGCTCGAACGCTGCGGGGCGCGCTCGCCGAGAAGCACGGCGTGCCGATCGAGGCGATCTGGGTCGGCAACGGCGCGGCGGAGGCGATCGACCTCGCCCTCCGCGCGCTGCGGCCGACGATCGCCGCCGTGGCGGCGCCGGGCTTCGCCGAATACGAGACGGCGGTCGAGCACGCCGGCGGAACGACGCGCCCCATCACGCTGCGCCCGGACGACGACTTCCGGCTTCGCGCCGAAGACGTGAGAGCCGCGGCGGAAGAAGGAGCCGACGCGATCGTGCTCGGCCACCCGAACAACCCGACGGGGCAGCCGCTTGCGCAAGACGTCGTCGAAGCCGCGCTCGAAGCGTTCCGCGGCGTCGTCATCGACGAAGCGTTCCTCGACTTCTCTCCCGAGGAGGAGTCGCTGACGCTCGTTCGACGCGCGGCGGAGCGGCCCGGCCTCTTCGTCACGCGCTCGCTCACGAAGTTCTACGCGATCCCGGGGCTCCGCCTCGGCTACGTCGTCGCGCACCCGGACGGCATCGCGCGCATCCGCGCGCTCGCCGTGCCGTGGAGCGCGAACGGCATCGCGCTCGAGGTCGGCGCCGCGGTGCTGGCGGACCGCGACTTCGCCGAGCGCACGCAGCGCTGGCTGCCGCCGGAGCGGGAGCGGTTGTCGGCGCGCCTGACGGCGCTCGGCTTGCGCGTCTTCCCGAGCGCGGCCAACTTCCTGTTGGCGCGGCTGCCCGAAGGCGCGAAGGCCGGAGAGCTGCAGACGGCGCTCGGGCGCGAAGGCGTGCTCGTCCGAAGCGGATCGACGTTCCGCGCCCTCGAGAAGGACGCCTACATTCGCCTCGCCGTGAAGAAGCGGGACGCGAACGAGCGGCTGCTAGAGGTAATGGCGGCTTACCTTGCGACGGCGAGGGAGGCGAGCGCGCGATGAAACCGCAGCCGCAAGCCCCCTGCCCGACGCTCATGATTCAAGGAACCGCGTCCGACGTCGGCAAGAGTCTGATCGTGACGGCGCTCTGCCGTATCTTGACGAACGACGGATACCGCGTCGCGCCGTTCAAGTCGCAGAACATGTCGAACAATTCGCACGTCACCCCGGACGGGAAGGAGATCGGCCGCGCCCAGGCGGTGCAGGCCGACGCATGCCGCATCGCGGCGACGACGGACATGAACCCGATTCTGCTGAAGCCGACGGGCGAGCGCCGCGCGCAGGTCGTCGTGCACGGGAAACCGCTGAGGGACTATGACGCGATCGACTATCGGGAGAAGTATCTCCCCACCGCGGAACGGTTCGTCCGCGAGGCGCTCGACCGGCTCCGCGCCGCCCACGACGTCGTCGTGATGGAAGGCGCGGGCAGTCCGGCCGAGGTCAATCTGCGCGACCGGGACATCGTCAACATGCGCGCGGCGGCATGGGGGGACGCTCCCGTCGTGCTCGTCGCGGACATCGATCGGGGCGGCGTGTTCGCTTCGATCGTCGGTACGATGGCGATACTCCGGCCGGAGGAGCGCGACCGGGTCAAGGGCTTTATCGTCAATAAGTTTCGCGGCGACCCGGCGCTGCTGACCGACGGGCTCGACTGGCTCGAGAAGGAAACCGGCAAGCCCGTCCTCGGCGTCGTGCCGATGCTGCACGACGTCGGGCTCGAGGACGAGGACGCGGCGTCGCTCGACAACAAGCTTCGAACGCGCGCCGACCCGACGCGCGATCTCGACATCGCCGTGCTGCGGCTGCCGCGGCTGTCGAACTTCACCGACGTCGACGCGCTCGCCGGCGAGCCGGACGCGTCCGTCCGCTATGTAACTAAGCCCGAGGAGTTGGGCCGTCCGGACGCGATCGTCATTCCCGGCACGAAGAACGCGCTGATGGACCTCGCGGCGCTCCGGGAGCGCGGCCTCGACGAAGCCGTGCGACGGTACGCGTCATCGGGCGGGCGCGTCGTCGGCATCTGCGGCGGCTACCAGATGCTCGGCCTGACGCTGAACGATCCGCACGGCGTCGAATCGTCCGAGGCGGCGACGAGCCGCATGGACGGACTCGGCCTGCTGCCGCTGGAGACGACCTATGCGCGGGAGAAGCGGACGGTCCGCGTCTCGGGCGCGTTCGCGGGTTGGCCCGGCGAAGCGGCGCCTCCCGCCGTCGAGCTCCCCGTCGAGGGCTACGAGATCCATATGGGAGAGACGGCGTTCCGCGAGCCGGTGCGGCCGCTGTTTCGCTTCGACGACGGGTCGGAGGACGGAGCGGCGACGGGAGACGGACGGGTGTGGGGGACGTATGTGCACGGCATTTTCGATAACGACGGGTTTCGAAGAAGTTGGCTGAACGCGCTGCGCCGGGACCGCGGGCTTCCCTCGCTGGCATCCGACTACCGCCATCGCGAGACGCGCGAAGCCGCGTTCGACCGACTGGCGGAGCATGTGCGCAGCCACGTGGATATGGAAGCGATCTATGCTATGATAGGAATTCGTAAGGGAGGCTCTTCACGATGAAAATTTATACGAGAACCGGCGACAAAGGGCACACCGGCGTCATCGGCGGTCGCGTACGCAAAGACGACCTCCAGGTGGAGGCGTACGGCACGGTCGACGAGCTCAATTCGTTCGTCGGCGTCGCGATGGCCGGCATGGACGAGGTCAAATTCGCCGATATGCTGGAAGATTTGCTCAACATACAGCACGAGCTGTTCGATTGCGGCTCCGACCTCGCGATTCTCGACAAAGCGAAGCGCGAGTACAAGGTTACCGCAGATATGGCGGAGAAGCTCGAAGCTTTGATCGATAAATACGACGCGGAGACGCCCGACATTACGCGGTTCATCCTCCCGGGCGGCTCGGCCTCCTCGGCCGCGCTGCACGTCTGCCGCACCGTCTGCCGCCGGGCCGAGCGCCGCGTCGTGACGTTGGCTGAGCGCCAAGACATCAACGAACATGTGCGGACGTATTTGAACCGGCTGTCGGACTTGTTCTTCACGATCGCCCGGACGGCGAATTTCCGCGAAGGGCGGACCGACGTCGAATACGCGCGCAGCGCGGAAGTGTTCCGCCGCAAATCCGACCGATGACCGAACCGACGAAGCTGACGCATGTCGTGCCGCCGGAGCAAGACGGGTGGCGGCTGCGCTCCGTGCTGCTGACGGGCATGGGGCTGTCGCGCAAGCTGCTCGTGCGGCAGCGCGGACTGGAGGGGTCGATCACCGTGAACGGCTCGACCGACGTGCTGTACCGGCCGATGCGCGCCGGCGACGTCGTGGAGGTGACGCTGCCGGTGGAACAGTCGGAGACGATTCTCCCGCAGCCGATGGAGTTCGGAATCATCTACGAGGACGAGCATCTGCTCATCGTGAACAAGCCTTGGGGCCTGATCGTCCATCCGACGTCGGGCCATTACACGGGGACGCTCGCGAACGGCATCGTTCATTATTGGCAGGAACGAGGAGAGTCGTATCGGTTCCGCCCGATTCACCGCCTCGATCAGGATACGTCGGGCGTGCTCGCGGTCGCGAAGAACGGGTACGCGCATCAGTTCGTGAGCGAGCAGTTCCAAGCCGGCCAGGTGCGCAAAAGCTACATCGCCGTCGTCTACGGCCGCATGTCGGCGGACGCCGGTACCGTCGAAGGACCGATCGACCGCGATATCGACGTGCCGCATATGCGCGTCGTGACGCCTACGGGCGCGGCTTCGACGACGCATTACGAAGTCGTCGAGCGGTTCGCGGACGCGACGGTCGTGCGCGTGAAGCCGGTCACCGGCCGCACGCATCAGATTCGCGTCCATATGAAGTTCATCGGGCATCCGCTGATGGGCGACGAGCTGTACATCGACGCGGAGCGCCACCCGCCGCGCGAGCTGCCGATCGCGCGTCAAGCGCTGCACGCCGAGACGCTGTCGTTCGTGCATCCCGAATCGAAGGAGCGCGTCACGTTCGCGGCGCCGCTGACGCCCGATTTGGAGACGCTGATTACATTTCTACGCGAAGAAGGGGAACCGACATCATGACGACCGTCACCGCATATATTTACCCGAAGTGCAGCACCTGCCGCGACGCCATGAGGTCGTTGGAGGCTAAGGGAGTGCGGCCCGAGAAGATCGATCTGTTCGAGACGCCGCCTTCGAAGGAGCAGCTGCGGTCGTTCTGGGAGCTTAGCGGTCTGCCTTTGAAAAAGTTCCTGAACACCTCTGGCGAAGTATACAAGGAGATGAACCTGAAAGATCGCATCCCGCGCATGAGCGAGGACGACATCTTGGAATTGCTCGCCTCGAACGGCCGGCTGATCAAGCGGCCGATCGTCGTCGACGGCAAGCGGATCACCGTCGGGTTCAAAGAAGAGCAATATAAGGAGATCTGGTCATGACCTTCGTGCAACCGTCCGAGCGGCTCGGCCGGCTCGGTTCTTCGATCTTCAGCGAGGTCGCGTCTTGGCGCGCGGAGGCCGCCGCGTCGGGGCTCGACGTCATCGACCTCGGCATCGGGAGTCCGGACAAGCCGCCGGCGGAAGCGGTTCGCCGGACGCTCGCCGAAGCCGCGATGCGCGAGGATATGTACGGCTACCCTTCTTCGGAAGGGAGTCCGGCGTTCCGGCGAGCGGCCGTCGACTGGCTGAAGCATCGTTTCGGCGTCGAGGTCGATCCGGCGGAGGAGACGACCGTCCTCATGGGCTCGCAGGACGGCCTCGGCCATCTCGCGCTGGCCGTGACGAATCCCGACGACATCGCGATATTGCCCGATCCGGGGTACCCGATCTACGGAGCGGGACTGGCCGTCGCGGGCGTAGTGCCGTATCCGGTTCCGCTTCGGGAGAGCAACGGCTACTTGTTCGACTTCGCGTCGATCCCGGAGGACGTCGCCCGCCGCGCGAAGCTGATCGTCGTCAACTACCCGAGCAACCCGCTCAGCGCCGTGGCGGATCGTTCGTTCTATGAATCATTAATTTCATTCGCTAAACAATACGGCATCTTAGTCGTTCACGACGCGGCGTATTCCGAGCTCGCCTTCGACGGGTATCGCCCGATGAGCATCCTCGAGCTTCCGGGGGCGAAGGACGCGGCGATCGAATTTCACTCGCTGTCGAAGAGCTTTAACATGGCGGGCTGCCGCATCGGCTTCGCCGTCGGGCATGCCCCTGCGATCCGAGCCTTGCGCACGCTGAAGGCGAACCTCGATTACGGCGTCTTCATCGCCGCGCAGGAAGCGGGCATTCGCGCGTTCGCGGAAGATCTGTCGAACGAAGGCGCGAAAGCCGCCGCCGTCTATCAGTCCCGGCGCGACGTGTTTGTCGAAGCGATGCGCGAGGCCGGATGGATCGTCCCGAAGCCGAGGGCGACGATGTTCGTCTGGGCGCGCGTGCCGCAAGGGTGGACGTCTCGACAAATTTCCCAGGAAATTTGTCGGCGAACCGGCGTTGTTGTCGTTCCGGGCAACGCGTTCGGTGTCGAAGGAGAAGGATACGTGCGCATCGCCTTGGTGCAAGAGGAAGGCAGATTGCTGGAGGCGGCGCGGCGGATCGGCGAATTTTTCCGCGAGGAAGGGCTAAAAGTCGAATAAGGCAAGCCTTCGATCGGAATCGGAAGGAGGACAATCGAATGCAATATGTATGTCGTTACATCGACGCGAAACCCGAAGAGGCGATTCCTTGGGCGCGCGTGGATGCGGCGTCTCTGAAAGACGTCGTCACGGGCGGCGTCCCCCGGCAGCGCACGGAAGCGAAAGCCGTATGGACGAAGGACGCCTTGCGCATTCGGTTCGAATGCGAAGACGATTTCATCTCCGCGGCGATGACGAAGCGGGACGATCCGCTCTACGACGAAGACGTCGTCGAAGTATTTATCGACGAAGAGGGAACCGGGAAGCGATACATGGAGCTGGAGATCAACCCGCTGAACACGGTGTTCGACGCCAGAATCGCGAACGATCTTGAAGGGAACATTCAAGTCGATACGTCGTGGGATGCGGAAGGTCTGCATACGGCGGCGGTCCGGGAAGCGGGGAAGACGACGTACGAGATCTCGATTCCGTTCGAAAATTTCGAAAAGCGGCCGGACATCGGGACGACATGGCGATGGAACCTGTACAGAATCGACGCGGATCCTTCGGGGCGGCGCCATTTCTGGGCGTGGTCGCCGACGGGCGCCGTCGATTTTCACCGATCCGGGCGATTCGGCGCCCTCGTATTCGCCGCATCGGATCGCTGACGCGAAAAAAAACGACCATGGCCGGCTTGCGTTCGACGCAGCAAGCGGGCCGTGGTCGTTATTTGCGCTTCAGCCTTGCGATGACGTCGATCTCGACGAGCAGGTCGAAGTTCAATTCGCAATAGACAAGCGTTCGCGCCGGATAGGGGCGGGGGATCAGCTCGGCGTAAATCCGGTTAAATCCCTCGTAATGCTTGCGATCGGAAAGGTACACGTTGACTTTGAGAATGTCTTCCAGCGTAACTCCCGATTGCGACAGGATCGCCGCGACGTTTTGAATCGTGCGCACGGTTTGCCCTTCTAGATCGTGCGCCGCCAGCTCGCCCGTGATCGGATCGAATCCGCCTTGCCCCGAGATAAACAGCAAGGTGTCCGATTGCGTCGTTACGGAGAAGGGGACGACTTCCGTGCCGTACGAGTTGATCTTATTTTCCAATCGCCATGTTCCTCTCGTAGAGATTTCACTCGGTTCGGCGTGCCGGAGGCCGCCTGCGTCGG
This sequence comes from Paenibacillus antri, assembly GCF_005765165.1. Taxonomy (NCBI): domain Bacteria; kingdom Bacillati; phylum Bacillota; class Bacilli; order Caryophanales; family Paenibacillaceae; genus Paenibacillus; species Paenibacillus antri. Next base: position 163,682 of record NZ_VCIW01000009.1, read on the forward strand.
CGCAGACCCGCCGCCGGCAGCCTCCGCGCGGATAGAAGAAATCCGGTTACCAGCCTAACGCTTTGCGAGTATCGGCCGCTTTCCGATTATACTCCTCGACGAACGGGATCACCTCGCTGAAGTCCCCGCCTTCCGTCATAATCCGACTGATCCTCGCGCTGACGCTGTTCACGTAATCGCCGAGGTCCATCACGTTCATATCGTTCCAGTAGCAGCACATCTGCGCGGACATCTTGACCGCTTCGACGTCCTTCCCGCTCCAGATGCTCGCTTGCGCGTAATGCGCGTCGATCTCCGGACTGATGACCCAAGAGCCCGAACCGTTGTCGATGCTAAGCTTCTGCGCTTTCTCGCTGAAGAGATAGCTGAGGAACATGAACGCTTCTTCCTTATGCTTCGACGCTTTCACCATCGACATCGGGCCGACCTGGTGCAGCGTGACTTGCCGCTCGGTGCCGCGCGGGAACGGAAGAACGTCCCACTCGAAGGTCGCCTGCTGGAGCGTCGGCAAGATCCAATCCACCCCGGTGATGAACAACACGTTCCCGTTGACGAAGTTCACGGCCGGATCGGCGTTAAAGCCGTTCTCCTTGATTTGCTCCGGATTCGGCTGCACGTTCCACTTGCGGATCAAATCCTGCGACCACTGCAGATCGGCCAGCACCTCCGGCGTATTCGCGACGCTCTTCGTCCGGTCTTCGCTCAGCAGCCGGGCGCTGCCCGCGCTGCCGTTCGCGATGGCGCGGATATCGTTCATGTCGCCGGCGAGGCCGAACATGCCCCAGTCGTTGGCGTCCTTGTTCGTCGCCGTCTTCGCCATCTCGAGCAAGTCGTCGTACGTCCAGTCTTTGCCGGGCATCTCCATGCCGTATTTGCTCAGCATCTCTTTGTTGACGGCGATCCACATCGGGATGTCCGTCCACGGGAGGGCGTACGTCTTGCCGCCGGTCGTGAACGATTCCAGCAAGCCTTCGACCATCTTCGCGTTCTGCATTCTTTCGTCCACGGCGATGTAAGGCTTCAAGTCTTCCAACAGGTCGTTGCCGTTCGATACCCATTCCGTCAACCCGCGGTCCAGAATAACGAGGTCGGATTCCTCGCCGGCGATGATGTTGTTAATGACGGCCTGGTTGATCGAGGTGTTCTCCTTGATCGTGATCCAAGGATGCTCTTCCATGAAAGCCGCGATCGTCGCCTTCAGCGCCGGGCTGAAAAACCAGCCGTGAATCGTCAGCTCGACGGGCTGTCGGTCTTCGGGAGCCGGCTCCGGCTCCGGTTTCGCCTCGTCGGCAGGCGGCGTCTTCGTCTCGTCGGTCGCGGGCGGCGTCTCGACCGGCGGATCCTCCGTCCCGGATTTCGTTCCGCCCCCGGAACATGCAGACAACGCAACCATGACCGCAAGCAGCGCAGCGACAATGCCTCGAACCTTCCACCATCGTAATTTCAACGCATTTCCCCCCCGAAAAAGATAGTAAGCGCTTCCCTATCCGCAACGCCGTGAGTAATTGGAAGTTCTTGCCTCGATTTTAATCACGCCCCAATTTCAAGTCAACAAAAATATTTCACATATGCTAAAAAATATTTTTTTAAAAACGTCGAACGATTTTGAATATTCCGCTGTCATTTTTAGGATAATCGCGTTATACTTTCACGTATATAAATTAAATTCACAAATCGCAACGTGCGAGGGGGTCCGTTTTATGGGGAACGTGGCATTCGACCATGTATATAAGTTTTATAAAGGGGAGACTCGGCCGTCGGTCAACGATTTTCACCTAGAGATTGAAGACGGCGAGTTTCTCGTCATGGTCGGACCTTCGGGCTGCGGCAAGTCGACGACGCTCCGCATGCTGGCCGGCTTGGAGGAGGTGTCGAAGGGAGACATCTACATCGACGGGAAGTTCATGAACTTCGTATCCCCCAAGGACCGGGATATCGCGATGGTATTCCAAAATTACGCGTTATACCCGAACTTGACGGTATATGAAAACATGGCGTTGGGCTTGCAGCTGCATAAGGTCGCCAAACACGAGATCGAGCTTCGCGTCAATCGGGCGGCCAGAATGCTGGAAATTACGCCGTTCCTCGCGAAGAAGCCGAGCCAGCTGTCCGGCGGGCAGAAGCAGCGCGTCGCGTTGGGCCGCGCGCTCGTGCGGGAGCCGAAGGTATTCCTCATGGACGAACCGCTGTCGAACCTGGACGCGAAGCTGCGGACGCAAACCCGGATGGAAATCGCCAAGCTGCACAGCCAGCTGAAGACGACGGTCGTCTACGTCACCCACGATCAGACGGAAGCGATGACGATGGGGACGCGCATCGTGGTCATGAAGGACGGCAACATTCAGCAGGTAGCCCCCCCGCAGCAGCTGTACGACGAGCCCGCGAATTTGTTCGTGGCGGGATTTATCGGCACGCCGCAGATGAATTTCATCGACGGCGCGATCGTCGAGTCGGGAGGAGAGTTCTTTTTCGAAACGAAGCGCCTGCGCCTGAAAATTCCGGAAAACCATGTGCCCGAGATCCAGTCGGCCAAGACGAATTTGCGGCAGGTCGTCATGGGGGTGCGCCCGGAACATGTCGCATGCGAGCCATGGGCGATCGAACGATATCCCGACTGGCAAGCCGCCGCCTCGGTCGAGATGCGGGAGCCGATGGGCTCGGATACGTATCTGTACGCGACGGTCGGCGAGCATACGTTCACGCTGCGGACGGAGCCGCATGCGCCCGCGCGTCCGGGCGACCCGATCCGAATCGCCGTTCGGATGGATAAGGCTCGATTTTTCGATCGGGAGAGCGGCCTTGCGTTCGCGTACCGGGAGGGACGTTCATGAAGAAATCCGGGAGGATCGCAAGACGACTTGCCGTCGCGGGGGCGGCGGCCGCTTGCGCGGCGGCGCTCGTCTGGCGGTTCGCGTCGACCGAGCCGGCCGCGTACCCCGTCGTCGCCGAAGAGAGGCTGTACGACTTGATCGGAGCGCCGGCGGACGACGAAGGCCCCGCGCCTTACCTCCAATGGATTCGCGGCGAAGCGGTTCGATCGATGCCGATGGCGGAAGGAGCGGCCTCCGCGGTGCTCGCGACGGACTATTCGGCCGCCTCGGAAGAAGCGACCCTTCGAATCCGTTACGACGAGGCGAAACAGGCGAACGTCCTCGATTGGAACAATCCGGAGGGGTGGGTGGAATGGAAGGTGGAAGCGCCGGAGGACGGATGGTACGACATCGTCGTCGATTACGCGGGGCTTCCGGGCAGTTACTCGAATATCGTTCGGGGCATCCAGATCGACGGCGAATACCCGTTCCGCGAGGCGAGAAGGATCGGGTTCGAACGAATGTGGCGGGACGGCAAGTTCCCGTACGACCGCAACGCGATCGATAACGAGATTCGGCCGGTTCAAACGGAAGTGTCGAAGTGGACGTCGAAGCGGCTTGCGGATCATTCGCTTTCCCCGGAGCCGCTTCGGTTCGCGCTCGCGGAAGGAGAGCACACGATCCGGCTCGTTGGCGTGAAGGAACCCCTGTCCATCCATCGAATCGCGTTGGCTTCGCCGGAGCCGATCCCGACCTATTCGGAGTATGCCGCCCGGCTGCCGAAATCCGAAACTTCGAGCGCGTGGCATAGCCGTGTGGAGGCCGAACGGTTCGCATACAAGACGTCGACGAGAACTCGACCGATCAGCATCAGCGAGCCGCACGTGTCGCCCGACCCGGAAGGCCGTATCGTCTATAACGTGCTTGGGGGCACGAATTGGCAGGACCCCGGCGATTCGGTCGCATGGGAGGTGGACGTCCCGGAGACCGGCGCGTACGCGATCGATATCAAATCGTTCCGCGGGTATAACGGCAGCGCGAGCGTCTATCGAACGATCAAGATCGACGGCGGCGTGCCGTTCCGCGAACTGCTTCGATACGAATTCGAGGCGAATTCCGCCATGGACATCGCGCCGCTTGCCGACGAGCAAGGAAATCCGTATTTATTTTATTTAACGGAAGGGAAGCATCTGCTGGAGATGACCGTCGACAACTCGACGATACGGCCCGTCATCTTCGCATTGAACCGATTGAGCGGCGATATTAGCGAAATCGAGCGGAAGGTTCGCGCCGTCTCCGGAAATTACGGGTACGGCGGCGTCGTGAACGTCGATCCGTCCAGAGTATGGGAGATGGATAAGTACGATCCTGAGATGGAGTCGAAGCTGATCGCCATAAGAGACGAGATCGCGCTCGTCAGCGCATACCTGAAAGGGTTGTACCAAGGCGAGACGGATTCGACGACCGCTCTGGACGACGCCGTCAGCCGTTTGAACGGGTTGCTTCGGGACGTCGATAACTTGCCTAACGACGTAGCCGCGTTCGCGGAAATCAAATCGAATTTGAATACGTGGACGAAGACGATCGAAAATCAACCGATGCATCTCGACTTTATCGTCGTGCGCGCGCCGGGAGCGGATCCGGAGTACCGATTGCCGGACACTTGGGATAAGGTTCGGTATGCCGGCGTCAACTTCGCGCGATCGTTCTTCCAGCCTTACGACGCGGGGGTCGCGGAAGAAGAGGGGGCTTTGACGGTTTGGGTCCAACGGGGAAGAGATTACGTGGACTTGCTCGAGTCGATGATCGCTCAAGAGTTCACCCCGAGGACGGGGATTCCGGTCAACGTCAACTTGGTCGCGAACCAGAACGTGCTGTTGATGAGCGCGGCGGCCGGCCAGCAGCCGGACGTAGCGCTCGGGTTCGGGATGGAAGTTCCCGCCGATTTCGCCATGCGCGGCGCGGCTTTGGATTTGACGGATTTCGAAAATTTCGAAGACGTGTTCCGCCGGTTTAACCCGGGCGTGATGCGTTCGTACACGGTAGACGGCAAAGTGTATGCGCTTCCCGAAACCGTAACGTACAATATGTTGTTCGTGCGGACGGATATTTTGGAAGAGCTCGGGCTCGCGCCGCCGAATACGTGGGAAGACGTGCTCGCCATGCTGCCGACGCTGCAGGAGAACGCCATGACCTTCATGTTTCCGAAGCTGTCGACGCTGGATCAAGGCGCGATGACGTTCATGTCCCGAAAGCCCGACTTTATTACGCCGTATTATCAGCACGGCGCGGATTTTTACGCGGCCGACGGGCTGCGGCCGACGTTGAACAGCGAGGAAGGGTATGCGGCGTTCAAGCAATGGACGGATTGGTTCGCGAAATACGACTTGCCGAGAGACGTGCCGGAGTTTTTCAACCACTTCCGCTTCGGCAGCATCCCGGTAGGCGTGGGGGATATCTCGATGTATATCCAACTGACGGTCGCCGCGCCCGAATTGGCGGGCCAGTGGAAGATGCTCCCGATTCCGGGCATCGAGTCGCCCGACGGCACGATCGCCCGTTGGACGTCGCAAGGCCTTGCCTCCGCCATGATCTTAAGCGCCGGCGAACGGAAAGAGGAGGCGTGGAAGTTTCTGGAGTGGTGGACGTCGGACGACGTCCAATCCCGCTACGCGAACGACATCGAATCGCTCGCCGGCGTCGAGTATCGCTGGCATTCGGCCAACCTGAACGCCATGCGCTCGGTTCCTTGGACGGAGGAAGAGCTGCTCGCGATTACCGAACAGTGGAGATGGGCGAAAAACATGCCGTTCGTCCCCGGGTACTATATGCTTCCGAGGGAGATGGATTTCGCTTGGAACCGGACGCTGCTGGAGGGCGACCCGCCGAGAGAAGCGCTGGAGGAAGCGCAGATGTCCTTGATGCGGGAGATGCGCCGCAAGCAGGTCGAATTCGGGATCGAACCGGGCGACGGATGGAAGATCGAAACCTACGACGAGCCGTACGGAAAGGAGTAAGCCATGGAACCTACACGACTCTCCCCGGCGGCCGCTTCCGTGCGGCCGGCTTCCCGGAAGCCGGGACCGCCCGCATTCGCGCGGCGGATCGTCACGTTCGCTAAACAATGTTGGCGGGATCGGTTATCCTATTTGTTTTTGGCGCCGTTCCTGATTCTCTTCTCCGTCTTTATCGTCGTCCCGGTGCTCATGGCGATCTTTCTGAGCATGACCACGTTCAACGGGATCGGATTCCCGAGATTCGTCGGCATCAGCCATTTCATCGCCATGCTGACGCAGGATTTCGTGTTTATGAAGCACACGCTGCCCAATACGTTGAAATTCGCGGTCATCGTCGGACCGGGCGGCTATGCGTTGGCATTCTTCTTCGCATGGTTGATTCACCAGCTGCCCAGAGCGATTCGGGATTTCTTCACGTTAGCGTTGTACGCGCCTTCGATGGCCGTCGGGGTCGGGTTATCCGTCATTTGGGTTTCGACGTTCAGCGGCGACCGCGTCGGGTACTTGAACAATATTTTATTGCGCTTCGGAATGATCGAATCGCCGGTGCTTTGGCTGCAGGATCCGAAGACGCTCATGTGGGTCGTCATCATCATTACCTTATGGACGAGTATGGGCATCGGGTTCCTGGCCATGCTGGGCGGATTGCAGACCGTGAACACGGAATTGTACGAAGCGGGCAGAATCGACGGCATCAAGAACAGCTTGCAGGAAGTGTACTACATTACGATTCCGTCCATGAAGCCGCAGATGCTGTTCGGGGCGGTCATGTCGATCGTGAATACGCTGAAGGCGGGCGAAGTCACTACGCTGCTGACCGGCGTCGTCGTCACCCCGAATTACGCGGGTCATCTCATTAACAACCATATCGAAGATTACGCGTTCCTTCGATACGAATGGGGATACGCTTCCGCACTGTCCGTCCTGCTGCTGTTGATGGGGTATGGACTGATGCGACTCAGTTACAGGCTGTTCCGAACGAAGGAGGATGAATAATGCGCTCCCTTCGGAAAGTAACCTTTTCCCAATGGCTGCTGCTCGTCGTTCTGACCGCGATCGGCTTGTTTATGTTCATCCCGATCGTCTTCCTATTTAATAACGCGTTCAAGCCGTTGAACGAGCTGTACTTATTTCCGCCGCCGATCTTCGTTCGGCAGCCGACCATGCAAAATTTCGACCATCTGTTTTTGCAGGCCGCCGCCGGCGCGGTCCCGTTCACCCGATACTTATTCAACAGCGTCGTCGTGGCGGTCGCAACGCTCGCGGCCGTCGTTCTGGTCAGCACGATGGCCGGGTACGTCTTGTCGAAGCACCGGTTCCACTTCAAGTCCGTCATTATGGCGACGGTCATGATTTCGCTCATGTTCGTTCCTGAGATGGTGCTCATTCCCCGGTACCTGGTCGTCAGCGGATTAGGGCTTAAAGACACGTACTGGGCGCATATTTTGCCCTTCGTCGCTTCGCCGGTCGCCGTGTTTCTGATGAAGCAATTCATCGATCAAATTCCGGACGCCTTGTTGGAAGCGGCCAAGCTCGACGGCGCGACGGATATGTACATGTTTACTAGAATCGTAATCCCGTTGACGGCGCCGGCCGTCGCTACGATCTGCATCATTACGTTCCAACTCGTATTTATGGACGTAACGACGTCGACGTATTACACGACGAAGGATACGCTCAAGACGATGGCCTTCTACATGACCTCCTTCACGATCAACATTCCCGGCGTCGCGGCGGCCAGCGTCGGCGCGGCCATCGGCCTGCTGATGTTTCTCCCGAACCTGCTGTTGTTCCTGTTGTTCCAGCGGAAGATGATCCAGACGATGCTTCATTCGGGCGTGAAATAAGATGGAGGAGACAAGGGGGGCCGCAGATGCGTCGATCCGCTAAAATCTTAGCAGCCATATGCTTGTTATGCATGCTCGCGCCGGCCGTCGTTTCCGCCCGGCTTCCGTACGATACTTGGTTCGTCGATCGGCAAACCGGACGCATGTCGGCGATCCAACCGATCTACGTCCCGAAGGAGGTCGTGGACGGATCGGACTGGGAGACGCCGCTTCAATCGCCGAGCGATCTGTTTATCGCGCGCGACGGCAGCGTATATATCGCCGATACGGGGAATGACCGCATCGTCCAATTGGACCGCGAAGGGGACTATGTCCGGAGCATCGGCACCGAGGAAGGCCCGGGAAAGCTGAACGGTCCGGAAGGCGTGTTCGTCGCGGACGACGGAACGATCTACGTCGCCAACACGGGGGGCCGGACGATCGTGAAATACGGAGCGGACGGCCGGCCGCTCCGCGTCTTCGAGAAGCCCGAGTCCGATTTGCTTTACGAAGAGTACCATTTCGTCCCTACCAAGCTGGTCGTCGACCGGCGCGGCGTCATGTACATCGTCGTGAAGGATTCGTATCAAGGGTTGTTTCGGATGAACCCGGAGGGACAATTCACCGGCTTCTTCGGCGCGAACAAGGCGAAGCTGTCTTGGCTCGACCGATTGAAGCGGGCGATCTTGTCCAAGGAGCAGCTGGCGAAGGAAGCCGCGATCCGGCCGAATACGATCGGCAACGTCTCGCTGACGGAAGACGGCTTCCTCCTGGTGACCAGCTCCGGGCGGCTCAGCGACGGGCAAATCCGCAAGCTGAACGCGGGCGGCGCCGATGCGTTCCGCAATAAAGAGTTCGACCATCAGCTGGTCGATACGGTGACGGATTCGCAAGGGTTTATGTACACGTTAAGCCTGCGGTTCGGCGAAGTCGGCATTTACGACCCGACGGCGTTCCAAATGATTTTCTTCGGCGTCAAGGACGAGGCGGCGCGCCAACAAGGCGTGATGAGCTTTCCCGCCAGCATCGCGGTCAACGACGCCGACGAGGTGTGGGTAGCGGACAGCTCCCAGCATTCGGTCCAAGTGTACGAAAGAACGGATTTCGGCGAGACGTTCCTGAAGGCGAACGAATTGTATTTCGCGGGGGAGTACGAGAAGAGCAAGCCGTATTGGGAAGAAGTGATGCGGCATAACGGAATGATGGACTTCGCCTTCACCGGACTCGGCAAGAGCGAGCTCAGCGAAGGGAAGTACGCCGCGGCCGTCGGTTATTTCAAAGAAGCGCGGGACGCGGCGAACTATTCGGATGCGTTCTGGTACGTTCGCTACGAATGGATGCAGCGTTACTTCGGTTGGACGCTTCTCTTCCTGGCGGCGGCCTTATGGGGGGGCGCGTTCCTGATCCGCAAGTGGAGAGCCTATGCCGCGAAGCGTACGTGGCCGCCGTCGGCGCTTCGATACGGTTCGGAAATCAGAGACGTAGGGTTCGCCATGTTTCACCCGTACGAAGGGTTTTACCGATTGAAGGAACGGAACTTGTCGTGGCTGACGACGATAACGATATTGGCGGCGGTCGTCGGCGTCCACCTGTACTCGATTTTCGGCTCCAGCCTCATCGCCTCTCCCCGCGATGCGGATAAGGTCAATCTTCCGTTGTCCGTCGGCCTGCTGCTCGTGCCGTGGCTGACTTGGGTCGTCGCCAATTATTTGGTCAGCTCCGTCAAAGGCGGCGAGGGACGCTTCCGGGAAGTCGTGCAGGCCAGCGCCGTCGCGTTCGTCCCCTATGCGGTCATGACGATTCCGATCACGCTTCTGTCCAACGCGCTCGTATTCGAGGAATGGATCGTATACGACGTCAGCCGGCAATTGATGTGGATATGGATCGGACTGCTGTTTTTCGTCATGACGCAAGTGACGCATAATTTCGAGTTTACGGAAACGGTCAAAAATATCGGGATTACGTTGTTTACGATCGGCGTCATCTGGATTTTCGTCACGATTATCGTCGGGCTCGGCGTGAACTTGTATGACTTTATCGAGCAGATTTATCGGGAGGTGACCTTCCTTGCTTAGAAGGGTATGGCCGACAAGCGTTTCGACGCGGCTCCTGATCGTTCTGGCGATGGGCCTTCTGTCGGCGGGGATCATCCTGTTCGCGATCGGTCGATGGGATCGCCTCCCCAGCCTGCAAGAGATGGGAATCGACGCCCCCCCGGGGAACGCGTTCCCGGTGTTCCAAGGAGATCCATGGGTCGCGCCGGCGATCGGCCCCGACGGCTTCGCGGAAGTCGCGCAAAATCGGCGTTTCGCGCTGTACGTAGATCCGAAGACGAGCCAGATCGCGGTCCGCAACAAGGAGAGCGGGTTTGTATGGAGAAGCAACCCGCCCGCCTCGCGAATCGAAAAGGAGACGGTGAAAGGGGCGCTGCTTGAAAACCTGCAGTCCCCGTTCATCTTGGAGTACGTCGTCGGCGCGAATACGCGCCGAATCCAAAGCAACTCGCTCGATGCGAAGCTGAACGCGACCTACGTCCCGATCCGGGACGGCATTCAAGTGACGTACGATTACGGCGAGCTGAACCTCTCCTTCGCGATGCAATACGTCTTAACCGAAGCCGGCTTCGAGCTGCGCATTCCGGACGCGGGCTTGAAGGAGGCGGGAGAGGCGAAGTTGTTCTCACTCAATCCGCTCCCGTATTTCGGCGCGGTCGCCGGGAAGGAGGAGGAAGGGTATCTCTTCGTACCCGACGGTCCGGGAGGGCTCATTCGGTACGACTCCCGTCCGCCGGCTCATGTGAGAGGTTACGATTTCGCCGTCTACGGCGACGATCCCGCCCATCTGAAAGAGGGTATCTTCAAGCCGAAGCGGGAGCCGATCAGTTACCCCGTATTCGGCCTTGCGAGAGGGGACGAGGCTTACGCGGCGATCGTATCGGAAGGGAAATATAACGCGTCGATCCGTGCCCTTCCGTCCGGGATCGTCTCTTCGTACCATTCGCTCAGCGTCAACTTCCCTTATCGGCAGGAGTACGGACGAAGAGTCAGCGGGCTTACGGACGAGAAGGTCAAGACGATCGAAGCGGAACGGGCGTCGACGGATCGCCGCGTCGAATATCGGCTGCTTCATGGAGACGAAGCCGATTATGTCGGGATGGCCCATGCGTACCGGCAGTACTTGGAGGACAACGACATGCTGCCGGAACGGCTTGCGCCGACCGAACGGATCCCGCTGCATCTGTCGTTGATCGGCGGCGGGATGAAGCCGAAATTCGGCGGTTATCGGTACGAACCGGCCACGACTTTTCGACAGGCGGAGCGCATCGTAGAGCAGCTGCTTCAAGAAGGGGTCGCGAACCTTCGGATCACCTTCCAAGGCTGGCAGCGCAGCGGCCGCGCGAGCACGGACCAGCGGCTTCCGATCGCGAAAGACATCGGAGGAACGGACGGCGTGCGCGACTTCGTCCGTACGATGAAGGAGAAGGGGATCCCGGTGTTGTTCGAGGATACCGTCGGTTGGAAACGACCGGAGCATTCCGATTTCTCCATGAAGGCGGACGGCGTCCGGGCCATCGATTCCACCGTGCTCCAGGGAAGATTCCGATTTAACGACGAATTCGCGCTGATCCCTGGAGTGCTCGGCGACTTCATCGTGCATCCGGTGCAAGCGATCCGCGGTCAGAAGGAAGTGATCGACGCGCTCGGACGCATCGGGGCGAGCGGAATCCATTACGTCGACGGTCCCGGCAACTTGCTGTACAGCGACTACAACGCCGACGCGCGTCTCTCCAGAGCGGACACGGCGTACTATTACTCGTCGCTGCTTCGGTACACGAAGAACGAATTCGGCTCCGTCGGCGTGAAGCGGGGGCATGATTACGCGCTGCGATACGCGGAGCTGGTCGAGGAATTCCCTCTGGAGTCGAGCTACGACTTGATCGTCGACGAGACGGTGCCGTTCTATCCGATCGCCGTTCACGGGGCGGTTCCTTATACTTCGACGCCGGGCAATTTACGCAATCAATACGATCTCGACTTGCTGAAAGCGATCGAATACGGCGCGATCCCTTCCTTCAAGCTGACGTACGCGCCGAGCCGCGCGTTGACCGACACGGATTACGGCGGCGTGTACAGCAGCGAATTCGCCGTATGGAAGGATCGGATCGCGGAAGAATACGCGAAATTCGATTCGCTCGCCGCGGTGTACCATCAGCGGATCGTAGACCATGAGCGAGCGGAGGACGGCGTGTTCGTCACGACGTACGAAGACGGCACCAAGGTCACCGTCGACTACAACGCGATGCAATTCTACGTGGAGGAAGGAGGCGGGGAAGACCGGTGAATTCGAGCGTCGAGAAGCGCAAGGCGTATCTGTTGTTTCGCTGGAAGACCTACGGCGTCGGGTATTTGTTTATGCTCCCGTGGATCGTCGGTTTTTTATCCTTCGTCCTCTTCCCGGTCGGATGGTCGTTATACAACAGTTTCAATAAAGTGTCGATTACGAGCGACGGCTTTCAATACCATTGGGTCGGATTCGAAAATTATTACAGGATGCTGTTCGAGAACAACGAATACCCGATTTTATTGATTACGTATTTTCAAGAAATGCTGCTCATGATTCCGCTGATCTTGATTTTCGCGTTTTTCGTCGCGCTCTTGCTGAATCAGAAGTTCCCGGCTCGGGGGTTCATGCGGACGGTGTTCTTCTTGCCCGTCATCTTCGCTACGGGACAGGTGTTGATGGAGCTGTTCCGGCAAGGCTCGGGCGAGCTCCCGTTCATGGAGCAATATCGAGTCGAAGACGTCGTCGATTTGTATTTCGGCGGCTCCGTCGCGGAGGCGATCGTGAGCGTGCTGAGCAAGGCGGTCATCATCCTATGGTATTCCGGGGTACAAATTTTGATCTTCCTCGCCGGCTTCCAGACGATTTCGCGAACGCTGTACGAAGCGATTCGCGTCGACGGCGCGTCGCCTTGGGAAAGCTTCTGGAAAATTACGTACCCCGCGATGATTCCGTTCATCGGGCTGAACGCGGTGTATACGATCGTCGACTTGTTCACGTACCCGTTCAACCCCGTCCTGAAGGTCGTGCAGGATAACATGTTCAAGGCGACGACGGGGTACGGATACGCGAGCGCGATGGCATGGTTGTATTTCGGCTTAGTCTTAGTATGTATCGGCGCGGCGCTCGGATTGACGTATCGGGCGTCGGGGATGGGAGGCGGACGAAGATGAAGCCGGAGAGAACGGCAAGGCGGCTCGAGGGGCTCCGAACGGCGGGAAGGATGCCGAATCGGATGGCGCTGCAGCTGAAGAGGCTTGCGATCGGGCAGAACGTGAACGACGGCTGGATCGCGAAGATCGTCATCTTGCTCGTGTTGACGGTCATCGCGTTCTTGTACGTTCGTCCGATCATCGACATGATCTCGACGAGTTTGAAGAGCTTGGAGGACTTGATCGACCCGGTGGTCGGGGTCATCCCGCGGCACGTCGATCCGCAAAACTTCATCGACGCCTGGAACGGACTCGTGTACCCGCAGTCGTTCGCGAGCACGCTCACGATCGCCTTGTTCGGCTCGGCGTTCCAGGTGTTCTCCTGCGCGATCACCGGGTATGCGCTGGCCCGTCTGCAGTTTCCTGGGAAGAACGTCTTCTTCTTCTTGACGATCGTAACGTTCCTGGTGCCGCCGCAAATTACCATCGTTCCTTTGTACATGATCTACCAGCAGCTCGGGTGGCTCCATACGCCGTTCGTCTTCTTGGTGCCCGCGCTGCTCGGGCAAGGGCTGCGCGGCGCGTTGTTCGTCATCATTTTCCGCCAATTTTTCCTGTCCCAACCGAAGGCGTTGGAGGAAGCGGCGAGGATGGACGGCGCCTCCGCGTTCCGTTTGTTTTTCCGGATCATGCTTCCGCTCGCGAGCGCGTCCTGTCTCGTGGTGTTCCTCTTTTCCTTCATCTGGTACTGGAACATGTACTACGAGGCGACGCTGTTTCTAAGCAAAGGGTTCACGCCGTTATCGATCCGGCTCAGCGCGCTCGAGATGCAGCTGATCGGCAACCAGTCGCTGACGTTCGGCGCCGACGCCGGCAAGGATCCGATCGCCGAAGGGCCGAAGATGGCCGCGGCGTTCCTCATCATCCTGCCGCCGCTGATCGTGTATATGATCGCGCAGCGTTGGTTTACCGAGGGCATCGAACGGTCGGGGATGGTCGAATGACGACCGCGCGCGAATATACGAAGCGAGGGGCGTTCGCGGCAGGGATCGAAGGCCCGGCCTGCGACCCGGACGGCAATCTATACGCCGTCGCGTACAATGACGGCCGGCCTCGGGCGATCGGGAAGGTGTCCCCCGGAGGGGAGGCCTCCTTCTTCGTCTCCCTGCCGGAAGGCAGCATGGGCTGCGGCATGCGGGCGTACCCGAAGGAGGGCGCCCTGTTCGTCGCGGACTTCGCCGGCCATAACGTGCTGAAGATCGAGCTGACGACGCGGCGCGTGTCGGTGCATTGCCATGAGCCGCGCATGCATCAGCCGAACGATCTCGCGATTCGCTCGGACGGGACGCTGTTCGCCAGCGACCCGCTTTGGGACGAAGGAACCGGACAGCTGTGGAGGATCGATCCGGACGGAACCGCCGCGCTGCTCGAGACCGGCATGGGGACGACGAACGGGATCGAGCTCAGCCCCGACGAACGAACGCTGTACGTGGCCGAGACGCTGCAGCGTACCGTATGGGCGTATGACGTGAGCGGAACGGGGGCGGTATCGGGCAAGCGGCTCTTGCACCGCTTCGAGGACCATCTGTCGGACGGGATGCGCTGCGACGCGTCGGGGAATCTGTACGTGACGAGGTTCGGCAAAGGCTGCATCGCAAAGCTGTCCCCGGAGGGGGAGCTTCTGGAGGAGATCGCGCTGAACGGGAAGCAGTGCACGAATGTAACGTTCGGCGGAGCGGACGGCCGGGATGCGTACGTCACGGTCGCCGACAACGGCACGATCGAGACGTTCCGGACGGACGTTCCCGGACGCTGCTGGGCGATGTGGAGGAGCGCGGAGGGCTTCTAGGTTCGTCGTGGACACCCGGACGACGGATACGTTACAATATTTTCGGAGAAAGAAGGAGGGATATCCTTGGATCAACCATCGCCTAAGGTGAAATCGGCGGACCGGGTTCTTGATATATTCGAGCTGTATTCGGGAGATAAAGATTCTTATACGCTGACGGAAATCGCGAAGTCGTTGAACATGCCCGCCAGCAGCACGTACCAACTGCTTCAGAACATGCTGAGCCGAGGGTATCTCGAGTCGGACAGCACGGGCAAAAATTTCCGACTGGGCTACAAGCTCTTCGAAATTCGGGTGCAGCACCGGAAGAGCACCAGCTTGACGGCGGAATTTTTCCATATCGCGGGGAAGATGGCGGAACAGCTGAAAGAAGTCATTCTACTGGGCGTGCGCAGCGAAGACAAGGTCGTCTATATCGCGGAGAAGCAAATCGCGCAGCCGTTCCGCTTTTCCACAAGCCTCGGTTCGGTGCTGCCTCTTCACGCGTCCGCTTCCGGGAAAATCTTGCTCTCCCGTCTGCCCGAAGAGGAGATCGACGCGCTGTATCCGAAGAAAAAATTAAAAACGTTTACAAGCAAAACGATTTCGACCGTCGACGCGCTGAAAGAGGAGCTCGCGAAGGTGCGCGAGGAACAGATCGCGTACAATTACGGCGAATCGGTGGAGGGCGTCCACTGCATGGGCGGGCCGATCTACGACATGGAGGGCAACGTGGTCGCTTCCGTCAGCGTGTCGATTCCCGCGATCCGGATTACGGACGAATTGTGGGAAAATACGCGGTTTTGGATCAAGAAGGCTTGTACGGAAATCAGCAATAAGGTATACCTGCAAAATTGAAAACAGGCCGTCCGCGGCTCGAAGCCTCCTGCGATGCAGGGGGCTTTTTCGATGCCATTTTTCATAAATAAAAAAAGTTTAAGTATACATGAAAAAATCGTTGACTATCGAGGGCGTCGAATATAGAATTTCCTTAACAACTGGAATAGAACGGAAAAACGGAATACGGGGAGTCGAGGGGGAAGCGGGATGGTCGACAATTTGCTGGCGGCGCTGCCTGAGGAACTGACCCGATTTACGCAGCTGCCGAACGCGGAGGGGCATAACGCGGTTTGGGATTTCGCGAAATCGCCCGATGGCCGGTTTTACGTAAGCGTGTGCGGGGAAAACGAGAAACCGCTTACAGCGCTGCTCTACGAGTATTACCCGAAGACGGGCGACATTCGGCTCATCTTCGACGTCGCCAAGGCGTGGATCGTCGACGCGCGGCAGATGCCGCCGAGCAAGATCCATACGAGCATCGATTTCCTGCCGGACGGCCGGCTGATTATGGCGACCCATAACACCGCGCCGGCCCCCGGGCATAAGCAGTGGATGTATGAGCAGTATTACGAGCATCCGTGGGAAGGGTATCCGGGTTCGATTCTGATGATCGTCGACCCGGATACGAACGAGGTGCAGGTCCGAGGCATTCCCGTGCCGAGAGAGAGCATCTACGGCGGCATGCTCGGGAACGACCCGCGGTATTATTATTTTCTCGGGTACATGCGAGGTCACTTCTACCGGCTGGACCTGGATACGAACGAAGTGAAGGATTACGGGAAGGTGTCCGAGTTTTCCTCCTGCCGGTTGGTGAAGGACCGCGAGGGGCGGTTGTACGGCAGCTCGTATACCGGCGGGGTGTGGCGGTACGATCCAGCGAGCGACCGCGTCGAGGATTTGAAGGTGCGATTCACGTCGCCGAACGGGACGAAGCATCGGAGGCAGTTCATCTTCGCCGTGCATTCCCCCAGGAACACCATCTTCATGGTGGACAATATGGACGGCGAGATGATCGAGCTCGATCCCGAGACGCTCGAAGCGACGAGGCACGGCCCGATTCATCTGCCTTCGCAGCGGCCGGTCAACCCGTACGGCGTCGGCGGCCTCGCGGCGGACGACGACTTCGTGTTGTATTACGGCCTGAAGACGTACGACGGCTACAGCCCGATCCGGCTCGTCCGCTGGGATATCTTGAACGGCGGGACTCCCGAAAATCTCGGACTCGTCGCGCCTTCGGGCAAGGACTCTCAGTATTTGTGCGAGATGATCTTCGACGGCGACGGGCGGCTGCACATGGTGGACGTCTGCGGCGAATTTTCGCCGTATATTTTGGCCGTCGACGCGAAGCGGCTGCAGCCGCCGGGACCGGACGCGCCGAACGCCGCGCTGCGGCCGTACAGCGAGCCCGACTATAACGGCGTAGGCGCGCCGGCGTATATGCATATTGTCGCGAACGACGCCCGTACGATTCCGCTGCATCAGCATTTGGATTGGGCGGACACGGCGGTGCTCCATATGCGGAGCGCGCGCGGCCGGCTGTACGCGGTAAGCGGCACGCAGCGTACGCTGCTGCTCGAGCTCGAGCGGGACGACGTCCGGCCGGCGAAGGCGACGGTCGTGAACGAACGGGCGGCCGCAGTCTCTTGCATCGATCGGGTGGACGGCGGGATCGCGGCGCTGACCGCGGACGGCGACGTCGCGTCGATCGACCTCGCCGACGGCGCGGTCCGCACGGTCGCGGCGCCGGTTCCGGGCGGCGCGCCGTTAGCGGCGCTGCACTGCGACCTCGGAGGAGGCGTCCTGGTCGCGGGCGACCGCGAGGGGGCGCTCTATACGCTCGATTGCGCGACCGGGGCATGCGCGCCGCTGCGGAACGCGCCCGCCGCCGCCAAGGACGGTTGCGTACTGAAGCTCGACGACCGCAGGCTGCTGTTTTCCGGCAACAACGACGAGCTTCTGGTGTACGACATGTCGGAGGGGCGCAGCGAGACGTTAGCCGTACGGGCGCCCTCCATTCGGGGCAGGGCGTTCCTGGCGACGATGACCGGGGGCGCGCAGCTGGCGGACGGCACGGTCGTCGCGGGCACGTACGACGGCATGCTGTTTACCTTGTCGCCGGATTTGCGGCGCAAGACGACATACGGCCGGCTGTACTCGAGCGGGGAGCTTCGACAGTTCGTCCGGCTCGACGGCGAGACGATCGCCGGCGTCTATGGCGGCCCGAACGATGCCGGTCATGTGTTCCGCTACTCCCGGGACGAGGGCTTCGTCGATCTGGGCCGGCCTCGGGTGATCAAAGATAACCCCGAGCTGAGGGACGTCGACACCGAATGGGCCAATATCCATTACATCTCTTGTTTGGTCTACGACGCGGAGGACGATGCGCTCTGGGTCGCTTCGGGCGAGGAGTACGGCTGCATCGTGCGTTATCAAGGCCCGTCCGTCCCGGGCGAACCGTCATGATCCGGATTCAAGGTCACCGAGGCTTGCCGGCGGCGTTTCCCGAAAATACGATGCTGTCTCTGCGGGAAGCCGTTCGCGAAGGGGCCGACGGCATCGAGATGGACGTGCGGCGCACGGCCGACGGGATGTACGTCTTGATGCACGACGAAACCGTGGACCGGACGACGAACGGCTCGGGAGCCGTGGACCGGCTGCGATTCGAGCAGGAGGTTCGACACTTGGACGCCGGCGCTTGGATGGGAGACGCGTTCGCCGGGCGGGAAGATGCCAAGGTGCCGGCGCTGATCGACGCGCTCGACGAATTCGGGGACGCGGGGGTCGAACTGATCCTCCACATCAAGTGCCCCGCGGGCGACGCCCTTCCCGCCCTGGAGCTCGTGAAGGCGCGAGGGCTGATTCGGCGGACGACGTTCTTCGGCAAGCTCGAGGCGATCAACGCCGTCAAAGCGGCGGAGCGGGACGCGCGCACGCAGAACGACGGCGCGCCGGGACCGGAGACATACGAAGCGGTGCTGCAGAATGCTGTTCTTCACGGGCACGACGCGGTCAGCGTGAGCCCTGCCGTCACGGCGGAGATGGCGGCCCGCATCAAGTCGTTCGGGAAGGCGGTCCATTGCTCGTTCCTTACGGACGATTACGAGGAGCGGACGAAGCGGCTTGCCGAACTAGGCGTCGATGCGGTGTTAGGGAACGATGTGTCGCGCATGAAGCGAGCGGTCCGGCAAGCGGGCCGGGACGAACGGAGGTGAGCGAATGCCGAACGCAACGGGGTATCGGGCCGTGGAAGAGACGTACGACGTCGTCGTCTGCGGCGGGGGGCTCGCGGGGTTTTGCGCCGCCGTGGCGGCGGCCCGGCACGGGGCGCGCGTCTGCTTGGTGCAGGATCGCCCGGTGTTCGGGGGGAACAGCTCTTCGGAAATTCGCGTCCCGCCGCAGGGCGCGGCGAGCTTCCACGCGTACGCGAGAGAGACGGGAATCGTCCACGAGCTGCTGACGGAGGAGCGCGCGAGGAACCACGAGGAGGCGACGTTCGACAACGGGTGGATCAACAGCGTATGGGATATGGTGCTGTACGATACGGCGATGAAGACGCCGAACTTAACGTTCCGGCTGAACACCTCCGTGACGGGGGTGGCGATGAAGGACGAACGGACCCTCGAAGCCGTCGTCTGCCGCGTCCAGCATGCCGAGACGGAGCTGACGCTTCGCGGAGGCGTCTTCATCGATTGCACCGGCGACGGGCTGGTCGCCGCCTTCGCCGGCTGCGAATGGCGTCTCGGCACGGAGGGGCGGGACGAATTCGGCGAGCCGCATGCGCCGGAGCGGGCGAGCGACGCCGTCATGGGGAACTCGATCCATTTCAAGGCGAAGGATACGGGGCGTCCCGTTCCGTTCGCCGCTCCGGATTGGGCCGTCTCCTACGACGACCCGGACTTCTTCTACAAGCAAGGCCGATGGCCGGGCGAAATCCGCAGCGGGTATTGGTGGATCGAGCTGTCCGTGCCTTGGCATACGATCTACGACAACGAGACGCTGCGCCACGAGCTGACGCGGCATGTGCTCGGCGTCTGGGACTGGATCAAAAACAAGGACCCGGAGCTTTCCGTCGCGGCGGCGAATTACGCGCTGGATTGGATCGGGCAAGTGCCGGGGAAGCGGGAGAGCCGCCGGATCGTCGGGGAGTACTTCATGACGGAGCACGATCCGCTCGAGAAGACGGCGTTCCCCGACGAAGTGGCGTACGGCGGATGGTTCGTGGATTTGCACGAGCCCGGGGGACTGCTCGCGCCTTTCAGCGAGCGGGCCGCCGCCGAAGGGCATGCCGGCGCGTACGCCGCGAAGAGCTACGTCGGCCCGTACGGGATCCCGCTGCGCATCATGATCGCTCGCGGCATGAACAATCTGATGATGGCCGGACGCAACGTCAGCGTGACGCACGCCGCGCTCGGCACGGTGCGCGTCATGGGCACGACCGCCTCGATGGGGCAGGCGGCGGGTACGGCGGCCGCCTACGCGGTCCGCGCCGGCATGCCGGTCCGGGACGTCCCCGCGCGCGGGATCCGGGACGTGCAGCAGGCGCTGCTCCGGGACGGCTGCTTCCTGCTGCACGCAAGGAACGAGGACGATCGCGATCTGGCCCTCCGCGCGTCGGTCGAAGCGAGCAGCGAGGCGGGGCTGTCCTGCACGGCGGGCGTGCGGCGGGAGGCGAACGGGTCGGACGCGCTGACGGCGCGGCGCGGGCAGTGGATCGCGGTCGGCGAGGATCGGATCGACGCGCTGTCCGTATGCGTGAGCAACGGATCCGAGACGCCGCAGCCGGTCGCGGCGCGGTTATACGCGGTCGAGCATCTGTGGGATTATCGCGTCGAGCCGGGGCCGCCGCTCGCGGAAGCCGTCCTTACGGTGCCGGCGGGAGAGGAGCAATGGATCGAATGGCCGGTCGGGCTTCGTACCGCGGCGCTTCGGGGCGCTTACGTCCGGCTCGATCTGCTCGAGAACCCGCAGGTGCGCTGGCATGCCGCGGAGCGCGTCGAGCCCGGGCACGTCAGCGCGTACGACCTTGGGACGGGACAGATGCGAAGATACGGAGGCGGCGTCGCGATGAGCTTCCGCGTCGCGCCCGCGCAGCATTGCTTCGGCGCGGCGCAAGTCGTCAGCGGCGTGACGCGGCCGTACCGGTATACGAACCTATGGCGTTCCGACCCGAACGAGGCGCTGCCGCAGCGGTTGACGTTGTCTTGGCCCGAGCCGGTACGCATCGGACGCGTCGAGCTGACGTTCCCCGGTCAGCTGCTGCGCGATTACCGTTCTTATCCGGCGCTGTACCGGGATCCGCAATGTCCGAAGGATCTCGTCGTCGAGGCGTACGCCGGCGGACGGTGGACGGAAGTCGGCGCGATCGAGGGCAACTACGGCCGGCAGGCGGCCGTCGTTCCGCCGCATCCCGTCGTCGCCGACCGGCTGCGCGTGACGGTGACCGCCACGAACGGCGACGCGTCCGCGGCGATCTACGAAATTCGTTGTTACGCCGAGGACGACCGGCGGATCGGAACGCCGGCGACGGAACAAGGAGGAGGGGATCGCTACGATGCTGCAACATAAAGTCATATGGATCACCGGCGCCCTCGGCATGCTGGGACGGAGCGCGATTCGGATGTTTCTGGAGCGCGGGGCGGTCGTGATCGCCGTCGATCGCCGCCCCCTCGAAGATGTCCCCGACGTCGAACGACTGGCGGCGTCGTACGGCGAGGACCGGTTCGCGTTCCTCCGCGCCGATGCGTGCGACGAAGGCGACGTCGTCTCGGCGGTCGCCGAGATCGAACGCCGGTACGGGCGGTTGGACGGCACGTATCACAACGTGTACGCCAACGTCTGGAAGCCGGCGCTGGAGCTGTCCTTGACCGAATGGGAGGACTCCGTCCGCGGAACATTGACGAGCGCGTTCCTCGTGTGCAAGCATGCCCTGCCGCTCATGATTCGTTCCGGCGGCGGCTCGATCGTCAACACCTCCTCGATTTTGGGGCAGGTCGTCTCGCCGGGCTGCCTCGCCTACGGGGCGGCGAAAGCCGGCCTCAACCAGTTGACCCGCGTGCTGGCCGCGGATTACGCCGCCTCCGGCATACGGGCCAACGTACTGGTTCCCGGCGATTTCCGATCCGGGGAGGCGCTCGCGCGTCAGTCGGACGCGGAACGGCAAGCGATGCGCGAGCGCGCTTGGCTCGGGCGGAGCGGCAGCGCGGACGAAATTAACGAGCTCGCCGCCTTCCTGCTCTCGGACGCTTCTTCGTACGTAACCGGCACTTTATTTACCGCGGACGGAGGCTTTCACTTATGACATCGCTGTGGATGTACGAGCGCACGCGCGAAGAGATTTCCGAGTTCGCCCGCGCCGGCGGCGCCGCCGTCGTGCCGCTGGCCGCGACGGAACAGCACGGCCCGCACCTGCCGGTCTATACCGATACGATCATCTGTGAGCATATCGCGCGGGAGGCGGGCGAGCGCGCGGCCGAACAAGTGCCGCTCCTGATCGCTCCGGTGCTCCCGATCGGCTGCTCGCAGCATCACCTCGCGTTCGGCGGCACGCTGTCCTTCGCCTCGGAGACGTACTTGCGGATGCTGCGGGATCTCGGGGAAAGCCTCGTCGCGGACGGCTTTCGCAGGATCATCTTCCTGAACGGGCACGGGGGCAACGATCCGATCATGCACCAGACGGCGAGCGACCTCGCCGTGCGGCATCCGATCTGGACCGCCTCCGCCTCGTACTGGAGCGTCGCCGGGGAAGCGCTGCGTTCGATCGGGGCGAGCCGAGTCGGCATGGTGCCCGGCCATGCGGGCGGCTTCGAGACGGCGGCGATGCTGGCGCTGCGTCCGGAGCTCGTGCGGCGGGACCGCATCCCGGCCGAACACGTCCATAGGCCATGGATCAACAGCGGACCGCCGGGCGCCTTCATCGGCAGGCATCTGGAGCTGACGGGGGTCGACGGGTACACGGACGCCGCCTCCCAAGCGACGCCGGAGCTGGGGGAGCTGTATCTCGAGACGATCGTATCGAGCGTGGCGGCTTGGTTGGTGCGTACGTTGCAAGCGATGGAGGAAGGAGAGCGGAGCCGATGACCTCCTTGGCGAGCGGAAGCGGTCGGAAGAAGGTGGCCGCCGTCGTAACGGAGTACCGCTTCAATTCCCATGCGGACGTCATTCTGGGACGGCTGCTCGGCGACTTCGATTACCGGCCCGAGGTGGACGTCGTCGCGATCTATACGGATCAGGTGCCGGAGAGCGACATGAGCCGGGAGAGGGCCGGTCGGCTCGGCATTCCGATCTACCCGACGATCCGGGACGCCGTGCGCGCCGAGCGAAGCGGCGGACCCGTCGACGGGGTCGTCATCGTCGGAGAACACGGCAGCTATCCGTCGACCGCCAAAGGGCAGACGATGTACCCGAGACGGCGCATGCTGGAGGAGACGCTGCTCGCGCTGGACGAACTCGGACGCCGCGTACCGATCTTTTCCGACAAGCACTTCTCCTACGACGTCCAAGAAGCGAAGTGGATGTACGATCAGCTGAAGCGGCGCGGGATTCCGTTCATGGGCGGCTCCTCCATCCCGCATACCGACCATCTTCCCTCTTATGACCCGGCGATGCTTCGAACGCTCAAGGAAATCGTCGTCATCAGCCATTCCACGTTAGTGGAAGCGTACGGGTTCCACGCCCTCGAAGTGCTGCAGTCCGTCGCCGAACGGAGGCGGGGCGGCGAAACCGGGGTCGCCTCGGTAACCGCGACGCAAGGCCATGAGGTATGGGCGGCTATGGATCGCAAGGAGTGGCCGGAGGCGTTGATGCTGCGGGCGCTAGAGACGTATCCGGGCTTGCCGGCCGGCCGACATCCTAGAGAACTGGAGCCGAACCCGATCTTGATGACGATCGAATACGCGGACGGCACGAGAGGGTACGTCGTTCAGTTCGGAAGCTTGATCGAGCAGTGGGCGTACGCCTTCCGCAACGAAGAAGGAGGAGTCGCCGCGGCGCTGTGCAATAGCGACCTGGATCGGCCGTTCGGCCACTTCGAACGGTTGACCCGTCTCATCGAAGGGTTGATCGTTACGGGCCGGCCGCCTTTTCCCATGGAACGAACGCTGCTGACTACCGCCTTGACGTGCGCGGTCGTCGACAGCTTCCACGACGGCAAGACCGTCGCGACGCCGGAGCTCCGGATCGCGTACGGCGAGTAACGCGCCTTAAGGCGCGAGAGGAGGGTCGCGGAATGAGCAAGGCGAGGGTGGCGCTGATCGGCGCCGGATTGCGGGGGCAAGGGTATACGGAATATGCGTTGAAACACCCGGAAGAGATGCAGGTCGTCGCCGTGGCGGATCCGAACGCGAACCGTCGGGAGAAGATGAGGCTGGATCATGGCATCGACGCGGCGATGTGCTTCGCCGATTGGCGGGAGCTGCTGTCGCGGCCGAAGCTGGCGGACGCCGTCTTCGTGTGCACGCAAGACAAGATGCATTACGAACCGACGATGCGTTCTCTCGAGGCGGGATACCACGTGCTGTTGGAGAAGCCGATGTCGCCGGATCCCGTCGAATGCATCGCGATGGGGGAGAAGGCGAAGGAGCTGGGGCTCGTCTTTTCGATCTGCCACGTGCTTCGCTATACGCCGTTCTTCGGCACGATCAAGCGCTTGATCGACGAAGGGCGGATCGGGCGCCTTCTAGCGATTCAGCATAACGAAAACGTGGGCTACTGGCACCAAGCGCACAGCTTCGTCCGCGGCAACTGGCGGAACTCGGCCGAGTCGAGTCCGATGATTCTCGCCAAGTCGTGTCACGACATGGACATCTTGTTATGGCTCGCCGGGGCGGATTGCGTCAGCGTCGCTTCCGCCGGCTCGCTCTCGCATTTCAAGGCGGAGAACGCGCCCGAAGGCGCTCCCGAGAGATGCACCGACGGCTGCCCGGCGTCCGAGACGTGTCTGTATTACGCTCCCAAGGTGTACTTGACGGAGGACCCCGGGTGGCTCGGCGCGGCGATCAGCGACGACCCGAGCTACGAGGCGCGACTCCGGGCGCTGCAGGAAGGACCTTACGGACGCTGCGTGTACCGCTGCGACAACGACGTCGTCGACCACCAAGCGGTCAACCTCGAGTTCGCCAACGAAGTGACCGCCGCCTTCACGATGACCGCGTTCACGAATGACGTGTCCCGAACGATCAAGTTGATGGGGACCGAAGGCGAAATCCGCGCTTCGATGGAGAACGACGACATCGAGCTGATCCGATTCGGCGCGGGCGCGCGCGAGCGCATCCCCTTGGACGGGGCCGGCGCGGAAGGAGGACACGGCGGAGGCGACGGGGGCATCGTTCGCGATTTCGTCCGGTTGGTGCGGGAGGGCGGCAAGGGCAAAGGGCTGACCGCGGCGGAGCATTCGGTCCAGAGCCATCTGATGGCGTTCGCCGCGGAGCGGTCGCGCATCCATAAGGAAGTCGTGTCGCTGGCGGCGTTCCGAGATCGGTATCATCGGGAATACGCGCGTCGGACGTAACGCTCGTCCGGACCGAGGCCGGATCGGGAGAAGGGGGAATCCGAATGGGATCGGGATTCGACGTTAGCCGGAGGATGTACGAGGAATCCAAGCAAGTGTTGGCCGCGGGCGTCGCGAGCAATTTACGATTGGCGATGAAGCCGGTGCCGATCTTCGCCGAGCGCGCGCAGGGCTCCAAGTTGTTCGACGTCGACGGGAACGCGTATATCGACTACATCTTGGCTTACGGCCCGCAAATTCTAGGGCATGCGCATCCCCGGTTCGTCGAGGCGGTTCGGCGCCAAGCGGAACGGGGGCAAGCGTTCGGTACGCAGCATCGCGGCGAGATCGAATTGGCCCGGAAAATCGTGCAGCATGTACCGAGCGCCGAGTTGGTCAGCTTCTGCAGCACGGGCTCCGAGGCGGTGCAC
Source organism: Paenibacillus antri (assembly GCF_005765165.1). Taxonomy (NCBI): domain Bacteria; kingdom Bacillati; phylum Bacillota; class Bacilli; order Caryophanales; family Paenibacillaceae; genus Paenibacillus; species Paenibacillus antri. The sequence goes on from NZ_VCIW01000009.1 coordinate 189,131, forward strand.
GTCGCGCTGCGGCTGTCGCGCGCCTTCACGGGGCGAAAGAAGATCGTCAAATTCGAAGGCCAGTACCACGGCTGGTTCGATAATGTCTTTACGTCTCCGGCGACCGGCGGGGACGGCGCCGTTCCCGGCACGGCCGGGCAGGACCCGCTCGCGCTGTCCGAGCTCGTGCCGCTCCCGTGGAACGACGTCGAAGCGCTGGAGGCGTGCTTCCGGCGATACGGCGAACAGCTCGCCGCCGTCGTCACGGAGCCGATCATGTGCAACTCGGGCTGCTTGCCCCCCTTGCCGGGATACCTGGAGCGGCTGCGGGAGCTTACGGCGGCCCACGGGACCGTGTTGATTTTCGACGAGGTGATCACCGGCTTCCGGCTCGGCCTAGGGGGCGCCCAAGCGGCGCTCGGCGTAACGCCGGACTTGACGACGCTCGGCAAAGCCGTCGCCGGCGGGATGCCGCTCAGCGCGGTAGCCGGCAGAAGCGACATTATGGAGCTGATCGCGGACAACCGAGTGACCCACATGGGGACGTTAAACGGAAATCCGCTCTGTACGGCGGCCGCCGTCGCTACGATCGAAGCGCTGGAGGAGGACGGCGGAGCGGCGTATCGCCGGATGGAGTCGCTGACGGTCCGACTGACGGACGCCCTCGAAGAGATCGCGTCCCGCGAAGGTCTTCCGTTCATCGTGAATCGCTGCGGACCGGTGTTCCACACGATGTTCGCCGAGGAGCGGCCGGTGGAGCGGTACGAGCAATTCGTCCGCCGGGACGCCGCACGGTTCGCCGCGCTGGCCGAACGGCTGCTCCGGGAAGGCGTCATGGTCCGGCCGAGCGGGCTGTGGTATTTGTCCGCGGCGCACGCGGAGGCGGATGTGGACGATACGGCGCATCGGTTCGAAAGAAGCGTCAGAAAGCTGAAAGAGGCGGGGGGAAATCCATGAACATCGCCGTCGGCGGCTTGTTTCACGAAACGAATACGTTCGTCGCCTTGCGAACGGAGCTTCCGCAGTTCCAACGCTGCGCGCTGCTGAGAGGCGGGGACATCGTCGATCGCTACCGAGGAACGGAGGGGACGTGGGGCGGGATCATCGACCGAGCGGAAGCGTTGGGCGTCCGGTTGTCCCCTGCGTTGTATGCGGAGGCGGTTCCCGGCGGGGTGGTGGAGCACGCGTCGTTCCTGCAGCTCGCGGAGGAATTGGTGGCTTCGTTGGATGCCGGCGCGGACGGCATTCTGCTCGTGCTGCACGGCGCCATGGTCACGTCGGAGGAGCAGGACGCGGAGGGCTGGCTGCTGCGGCGATGCCGGGAGAGGTTCGGCCCCGACGTGCCGATCGTCTGCACGATCGATCTTCACGCCAACGTCAGCCCCGAGATGGTTACCTTGTCGCATTGTCTCGTCGGATACGACACGTATCCGCACACCGATTATTACCCCAGGGCCGTGGAAGCGGTAGACATCCTTCATGGCATACTCCTCGGCGACCTCTCGCCGACCTCTTCCCTCTACAAGCCTTCCGCTATGCCGGCGGTACAATCCATGCTGACGGACGCCCCGCCTATGAACACGCTCATCGACCTTGCGCACCGGATCGAGAAGGAACCGGGCGTCGTCAACGTGACGATCACCGGCGGCTTCCCTTACGCCGACGTCTATTGGGCGGGCATGGGATTTATCGTGACGACGAACGGGGACCCGGCAGGCGCGAAACGTCGGGCCCGGGACATCGGGCGCGCCTTCGAAGCCATGGAGCGGCAGTTCGCCGTTACGCTGCCTTCCCCGGACGAGGGGGTCGTCCTCGCGAAAGCGTCGAACGTCTATCCCGTCGTGTTGGTCGATTCCAGCGATAACGTGGGGGGCGGCTCTTCCGGCGACGGGACGGACGTGCTTGCGGCCATCCTGAGGCATGGATTGAAGCCCTCCGTCGTCATGCTCGCCGACCCCGAAGCGGTGCTTGCGGCGATCGAGGCGGGCATCGGCGGCCTGCTTTCGACGAAGGTCGGCGGGAAGACGGACCGCCTTCACGGGGACAGCGTCGCCATTCGGGGGACCGTCGCCCGGCTCAGCGACGGTCATTACCGCAGCGAGCGGACAGGCGAACCGAAATATATGGGTCTTACGGCCGTCGTCGATTGCGACGGCGTCTACATCGTCTTAACGACGGAGCGCGTTCCGGCGTTCGACCTGGCGGCGATCGAAAGCGTAGGACTGCACTTGAAACATATGCGGTATATCGCCGTCAAAGGCGCCGTGCAATGGAAGTCGTCTTACGGCAGAATCGCCCGAGCCTCCGTCGAGGTGGACGCGGCCGGGGTCACCTCCGCGAGCTTCCGCAGGTTCCGCTACGCTCGATTGCGCAGCGGCATGTTCCCGATCGAACGATAACGGCATGCGGTCTACGGCGCATGCCCTCTCCGGGGAAAGAGGGATGGACATGAAGCGCAGGAAAGAAGTATCGCTTAAGGACATCGCCGCGAAGATGGGGCTGACCGTCCATACGGTTTCCAAAGCGCTCCGAGGCCGGCACGGCATGTCGGAGGAAACTCGGCGGCAAGTGTTTCGCACCGCAAGGGAGATGGGCTACCGAACGAAAGCGCAAGAGCTGTCGTTGGCCATAGGCGGCGTCGCGCGATACGGCGGGAAGCAGCATCGTTTCGTGTTGGCGACGGAGAGAGACGGCGGGATCGTAGACGTTCTCGGCGAAGGCATCCGCGAACGGCTGGCCGAGCTCGGGCACCGGTTGGATCGAATCGCGTGCCCCGTTCGGGCGAAGACGCCTTCGGCGCTGCGGGAGTGGGTCGAGCGGAGCGGCATTCCTTACGCATCCGGCATCTTCATCGCTCCGCTGCTATCTCCGGCGTTGGAGAAGGCGCTGCTGGAGCTGCCCTCCCCGAAGATTCTGCTGAATTATCCGAAGGCCGGCGTCGAGGCGGACAGCGTCGTCTGGGATGTATACGACGCGATGGCTCGCTGCGTCGACGTTCTCGCGGAAGCGGGGCATACCCGGATCGTATACGCAGGTCATACCGAGGGGCATCGGGGGTTCCGCTTGCGGTGGCAAGCGTTCAAGGAAGCGCTGGCGGACAACGGCATTCGGCTCGATCCGCGGGAATGCTTGCTGGAGCCGGCGCCGACGCTGGAGCGATGGATTCGGGCGTTCGCCGAGAAGCGGGAGCGCCTGCGGCCGACCGCGGTCATATGCGCCGTCGAGTATTTGCTGCCGTGGGTCGCGGCGGCGTGCGAAGCGCTGCGCATCGCCGTTCCGGACGAGGTGTCCGTCGTCAGTCTGGAGACGTCGGAAAGCGCCGCGTTCCCGAACATTACCTGCCCTGCGCTCCCGGTGCGAGACACCGGGGCGAGGGCGGCGGACCGTATGCTGTGGCGGATCGCGAATCCGCATTTGCCTTACGAGCATTCGCGGTTGATGTGCCGATGGCGCGAAGGCGACACCGTCCGGAAAGTTATCATGAATAAAATGACAAAATGAAACAAAAGTGGAACTAGATGGGCACTATTGGTGGTTGTATGCTTATGGTATAACGACGCATCTTTGGGTCGCAGGAGGCAGTTGCGGGGAAGGGGCAGTCGGACGGACGGTTCGAATTTTCCGGACGGGGACGGCTCGACGGCATGGGAGCATTGTAGGATGCAAGCGCTTCCATATTTGAGTTCAGGGAAAGGGGGGATCGCGGCAATCGAATCGCCGATGTGGAGTCGAAAGGTAACGCAGGAACCCAATCGATCGAAGAAGGAGTGAATTTCTTATGTTGAAACGACGTCTTCTGATTTTCGCCTGCATCTTCGGCATTGCGATCGCCGCCGTCTCGCCGGCGGCGGCGAACAAGGCGGCGGCGACGGAAGGGAATGCGTCCTTGCCGCAGACGATAACGCGTCTGCAGCAGCTGGCGGAGACGACGAGCCGCCCGCAGCTGAAGTCATTTATCGAAGACGCGCTGGCGGATAGCGGCGCCGCGGACGCCGAGCGCAAGTTGGCGTACGCCTTGAAGGTAGCGACCGATGTCGAGGGGAGCGAGCTGTGGACGAATTCGCCGTTCGTCGTGTACGAGGTGCCGGCGCTCAGCCCGGAGAAGCGGCTGCCGGATTCGCTGCCGTCGGACGGCGCCGTCAGCGATTCGCTGAGAGTCGTCTCCGCGCAAGACGAATACGAGGCGTCCTCTTTCGTCCTCGCCCCGCTGCGCGACGCGAGCTCGGTCTCGTTCCATGTAGGCGACTTGCAAGGGGAAGGCGGCACGATCCCGGCATCCGCCGTCGACATGCACGTCGTCAAGACCTGGTACCAAGGCGGGACGGCGTGGCAAAGCTACTTCTACGACGCGACCAAAGACGTCCTGACGCCCGAGCTGCTGCTGCATGACGAAAGCTTGATCCTGGTGGACCATGCGCAGAAGAAGAACTTCCTCCGCGTCGATTACCCGACCGGCTCCCAATACGTGGACGTCTTCACGAAGCCGGCCAAGAAGTTCGATCACCTGGCGGAACCCGTCGCGGACAGTCCGACGCTGCTGCCGATCGCGCTGAAGCAGGGCGAATCGAAGCAGATGTGGGTGACGACGAAGGTGCCCGCCGGGACGCCGGAAGGGATTTATACCGGCACGATCGGCATTACGGCGGACGGCGTTCCCGCAGGGGAGCTCGAGCTGAAAATCAGGGTGCTGCCGTTCGAGCTGCCGGACCCGAAGACGTACTATAACTTGGACAAAGATTTCTACGTCATGCTGTACCACGAGAGCCGCGTCAAGGAATATATGGATGCGAGCGGCGGGAATAGCGCGCTGGTCGACGAGAAGCTGCTGAACACGTATCGCAACATGGCCGAACACAATGCCGTCAACATTCCGGGCCCGATCTATCGAACTTCGGAACCGCAGCATTTCATCCGTCAGATCGAATTGATGCGGCAAGCCGGACTCGATCTGGATCCGCTCTTCGGCGTTGCGCCGGCGTTCGCGCCTTACCACTTCTTCAACGAATACAACAGCTATGTCGCCGCCAAGGCGGCTTACGAGGCGAACCCGACGGAAACGAATCGACTGAAGATGGAGCAGCACTACAACAACTGGCGCACGGGGATCGAAACCCACAAAACGGAACTCGCCGGAATTTACGATGCCGTGACGGACATCGTCGGCCACTCGAATTTGTACTTCGACGGTTGGGACGAGGCGGGCTGGAGCTTGCTTCAATGGCAGCAGGAAATGTGGAAATACGCGAAGGAAGAACTCGGCGTGAACCTGTTCGCGACGGGGCATGACTCGCATCTCGACCTGGAAGTCAAGCAGGACTTCCTCAACTGGGTCGGAGACCCGACGCGGGAGAAGGCGGCCGCTTGGCACGCGTTCGGCGAAGAGAAGCGCATCACGAACTACGCGTATCCGCATACCGGGCCGGAAAATCCGGATTTGATGCGCCAACGCCACGGCATGTGGCTCTATAAAGCAAATTACGACGCTACCTACAACTACATTTATTACGAGAACTTCCTCAACACGTGGAACGACGAAATCGACGGCACGTTCCGCGCCCTGAACTTGGTATACCCGACGAAGACGGACATTATCGACACGCTCGCATGGGAAGGGTTCCGCGAAGGCATCGACGATATCCGCTATGCGACGAAGCTGAAGCAGCTGGCCGCGGAAGCGGCGGCTTCGGGCGATCCGGAGCGCGCCGCCGCCGCGAACAAGGCGCTGACATGGCTGGAGGCGACCGACGAACGATCGACGAACGCAGATCTGATTCGACTGGAAATGATTCATCATATTACGAAGCTGATCGACTTGGCCGACGCGGAATAAGGGGGGATATCCATGTTGAAAACAACGAAACGCTTTGCGGCGCTGCTGATGTCGTCCGTCCTGTTCGCCTCGAGCGTGCCGGCGGCGTCCGCGGCCGACGCCGGCAAGCTGACGTACGAAGTGACGTATTCGGCCGAAGATTTGTCTACGCCGATGGACTGGTACAACAGCGATTACTTCGACAACCCGGAGTACAAGGAAAATCGGTTCGTGCAATATTGGGTGGAAACGCCGATCGCTCCGGGAGGCCCCCGCGACACTGGCTTCTACATCGTCTATAACGAGGAAGGAATGAATATATTCTTCCAGTCGAACGAGCAGGAGCGGGAAGCGAACGGGGTATTGAAGAACAGCTCCCTCGAAATTTTCCTTCAGACCGGGCATGGCGATCTTCCCTACCATCAGATGATTATACCGACGAACGGCGGACCGGTCGATTATTTCGAATGGCAGACGGAATACCGAAATAACCGTCCGTTGAAGGGCAACGTCACGGTCGTGAACGAGGAAATTCCGACGGGCTGGGGCACCGTGGTGCGGATCCCGTGGGAGACGTACTATGAACACGTCCCGTTGAACGGCGAGGATTGGGAATTCGCGATGATCCGCTGGTCGCCGTCCCATTCGCCGACATGGGGAGGACGGGTGCATCAGGCGGGCCGGTTCAACGTGCTCGACATCCAGGCGCCGACGGCGGAACAGCGGACGAACATCCAGAAGAACGTGATCCGGAAAGCGTGGGCGAAATTTAACGAAACGTCCGCGACGCTGCGCGCGACGTGGCTGAACGGAGACGCGGACGACGAGCGCTTCTTCAATCGGTATTTGCAGCCGCTGATCGCGGAGGGCGAAGCGAAGGGGGCGGAAATTTCGAATTTGGACGCGATGAGCGCGGCCGAGGTCGATGCGATGTACGCTCACGTCGACGAGTGGTTCGAGCTTCGGTACGACGCCGAGGACGCGCGGACGGCAGATTTGAAGAATCGATTTTTTGCCGAAAACGAAGCCCCGACGGTCGCCGACGTTACCTACTCGACCCTGAAAAACACGCCGGCCGCCGGCACGATCGTCGGAACGGATCCGGACGGCGGCGCGCTGACGTTCGCGCTCGGGACGGCGCCGCTCCACGGGACGGCGACCGTGACGGAAGGCGGCGACTGGACGTACGCGCCGAACGAAGATTACGTCGGAACGGACGCGTTCACGGTCGTCGCGACCGATGCTTCCGGCGAAACGGCGACGGCGACGGTGTCCGTGACGGTTCTCCGCGGTCCGGAAACGACGGCGTCGATCTCGCCCGGCGAGCCGAACGGCGGCGGCGGATGGTATACGTCGGACGTGACGGTCGCGCTGGCGACGACCGCCGACGATGCCGTCGGCGCGAACCGGACGGAATATCGGATCGACGGCGGCGACTGGACCGTCTATGTCGAGCCGATCGTCCTGACGGAGGACGGCGCGCACGTCGTCGAATATCGCGGCGTCGATAACGCCGGTCATGTGGAAGCGACGCGAACCGCGACGATCGCCATCGACAAGAGCGCGCCGGAAGCGGCGGTCGTACTCGACGTCGCCGTGCTTTGGCCGCCGAACCATAAGCTGATGCCGATCCAGGCGACGGTGACGTCCGGCGACGGCGAAGGCGGCTCGGGCGTCGCGTCCGTCCGGCTCGTCTCGATTGCGAGCAGCGAACCGGACGAAGGCACGGACGGCGAAGACGTGCCGGGCGACGTCGCGGACGCGGAATACGGAACGGAAGATACGAGCTTCTCGCTGCGGGCGGAGCGATCCGACGGCGGAAGCGGCCGCGTCTACACGATTACGTATGCGATCGCGGACGTCGCGGGGAACGTAACGACGGTCGAGGCGACCGTTACGGTCCCGCATAACCAATAAGCGTTTCACGATTCGCAGCATTCGGCTTGGAGGAAGCCGGATGCTGCGATTCCGCGCGTCAGGAGGGAGTAAGGATGAACGGCATCGCCATCGAAGACGATTACGCCGGCGGCAACATTCGCGTCATCGGGCAAGCGTCCGGCGTCGTCGCGCTCGAGCAGCAGCTGCGCGATACGTCGGGCTGGTGGTTTTACTGGAGCTTCGCGGCGACCGCCGCCGAAGCTCGCGCCGTCGCGTTCGAGTTCGCGAACGGCGAGGTGATCGGACCGTGGGGACCGGCGTACAGTCGGGACGGCATCGAATGGACGTGGCTCGGCGCGGACGCTTCGGGAAGCTCGCGGGCGTCGTTCGCGTACGCGTTCGAAGCCGGAGAGAAGGCGTACTTCAGCTATTGCATCCCGTACCAGCAACACCATTTCGAAACGTTCTACGCTCGCATATCCCCGCATCCGCTCGTCCGCCGGAAGGTGCTGGCCGTGTCCGAGCGGCTCCGCGCGCTGCCGCTGCTCGTCGCGGGGGACGCCTCCGCCGAGAGGCATATCCTGATTACGTGCCGTCATCACGCGTGCGAATCCGTATCCGGTTATGTCATGGAAGGCTTCTTGGAGCATTGCCTACAGCCGCCTTATTCCCTGTTTCTTACGCAATGCAAACTCCATTACGTACCCTTCGTCGATCTCGACGGCGCGGAACGCGGCGATCAGGGCAAAGGCCGGGCGCCTCACGACCATAACCGGGACTATACGGATCGTCCTCTGTACCGCTCGACCGCGGCGCTGACGGCCTACGCAAGCGCCCTCCCCCTCGAGGTCGGCATCGATTTCCATAGCCCGTATTTATGGGGAGGCCGCAACGATCGACCGTTCATCGTCAAGCGCCGTTCGCCGATGAAGGAGGAAATCGAACGGTTCGGGGCGCTGCTGATGCGCGCGACGAGCCGTTCGGAGGCGGCTGCGAACGAACTGCGGTACGACGGGGCGCACGACATCGAGGCGGGCGAGGATTGGAATCAGCCGAACGACCGCACCTGCAGCTCGTTCTTCGAGCGGCGGGGCGCGCGGCTGGCGTTCTCCTTCGAACTTCCGTACTTCGGAGTCGAGGGGGGCGTCGTTACGCCGGATAGCTGCCGGCGGTTCGGCGCCGATTTCGCGGCGGCCTTAGAAGCTTATATGCTGGAAGGAGGAAGACACGATGAGGACCGGTGAGACGAAGCGGATAACGACGCAGCTGCTGATCGCGGGGGGAGGTTTCGCCGGCGTCGCGGCGGCGATCGCGGCCAGCCGGGGAGGCGCGAACGTCGTGCTCTGCCACGACCGCCCCGTATTGGGAGGGAACGCTTCCTCGGAAATTCGGATGCACGTGTCCGGCTCCTCCGTCCGGGGCAAGGAGCTGGAGACGGAAGCGCGGGAGACCGGCATCGTCGAAGAAATCATGCTGGAATGCTCGGTACGGAATCCGCAGCGGAGCGCCAGCATGCTGGATTTGATCTTGTACGAAAAGTGCCGCGCCGAGCCGAATCTAACGCTCCTGCTGAATACGGCCGTCGTCGGCGCGGAGATGGACGGAGACCGCATCCGACGCGTCCATGCCGTTCGGGAAAGCACGGAGGATCGTTTCGCCATCGAGGCGGAGCTGTTCGCCGATTGCACGGGGGACGGACGATTGGGCTTCGAAGCGGGGGCGCTGTACACGACCGGCCGGGAAGCGGGGGACGAGTACGGCGAATCCGGCGCGGTTCGGGCCCGGGACGCCCGCCGCCTCGGGTCCTCGCTGTTGTTTACGGCCCGAGATACGGGGCGGTCCATGCCGTTCGTTCCCCCGCCTTGGGCCCGAAAGTTTACGGAGGAAGATTTGCGATTCCGGGACCACGGCAGTTGGGAATACGGGTATTGGTGGGTCGAAACCGGCGGAACGATCGACACGATCAAGGATAACGAGGCGATCCGAGACGAACTGCTCGCGATTCTGCTGGGCGTCTGGGATCATATCAAAAACAGCGGCAACCACCCGGAGTCGGAAACTTGGGCGCTCGATTGGTTCGGGTTTCTCCCCGGGAAGCGGGAATCCAGAAGGTTTATCGGCCGACATGTGCTGACCCAGAACGATATCGAGCGGGCGGTCGACTTCGAGGACGTCATCGCCTACGGCGGGTGGCCGATGGATACGCATCCGCCCGCGGGCATCGACGCGAAGGACGAAGCGCCGTGCAGCCAGCCGTATACGCCGTACTTGTACGGCATCCCGCTGCGGGCGCTCGTCAGCAAGAACGTCTCGAATCTGATGTTCGCCGGGAGGAACGCCTCCGCGACGCATATCGCCTTCTCCAGCACTCGCGTGATGGGCACCTGCGCCGCGATGGGGGAAGGGCTCGGCACGTTCGCCGCGGTCGCGCTCCAGGCCGACAGGCCGTTGGAAGAAGCGTGGAACGACGGGGCGCTGATCCGCGCGGCGCAGCAGCGGCTGCTTCGGCAAGGCGCGTTCCTTCCAGGGAAGGTCGTGGAAGGCAATCTCGCCGCTTCGGCTCGCGTGACCGCCTCCTCCGAGCAGGCGCAAGGGCCGGCTTCGTGCGTCGTCGACGGGATGACGCGCGCGGTGCACGGCGAGCGGGGCGTGCGGCCCGATCTGCGGAAGCCGGGGACGCACCGGTGGATGTCCGATCCTCGGGATCCCGACCCTTGGCTGGAGCTGACTTGGGACGTACCGGTGCGGTTGTCCTCCGTTACGCTCGTTTTCGATACCGGGCTGCATCGTCACTTGTCCTTAACGCATCAAGATTCCCATTATCGCCGCATGTGCTGGGGACGTCCGCAGCCGGAGACGGTGAAGGACTGCCGCGTAGTCGCGAAGCTCGCCGGAGGCGCGGAGTCGATCGCGTCGGTTCGCGACAATCACCGACGGGTGCTGCGGTTCGACGTCGCGTTGGAAGGCGTGACCGCGCTTCGCATCGAGGGCATCCGCACGAACGGTTTGGACCACGCTAGAATAATGGAGGTGATTTGCGAGGGATGAAGCATCTATCTTCGAATGCGGAGCAACTGTTAGCCGTTCCGGGGCTGATCGCCTTCTGGGACTTCCGCGAGGAAGCGGGGGCGGAGCGGGTTTCTCAAGGGCCTTGCGAATATCGGCTTGAAGAGAGGAACGGTCCGATCGAACGGGCGGACGACGGCGTGTTCGGGCCGTATGCGGCGAACCTGCGCTTCGGCCAATGGTTCCGCATCCCGCGGGAACGATGTCCGGCGCTGAACCTTCATGGGCCGCGGGCGCAGCTGACCGTCGCCGCTTGGGTCAAACGGGAAGCCGTCGCTTACGACGGCTGCGAGGCGGTCGCCGGCTTTTGGGACGAGACGCGGCGGAAGCGGCAGTATTGCCTTTTTCTCAATTTGAAAATATGGAACAGCTCGCAGCAGGTGTGCGGGCACGTCTCGTCGGTCGGCGGACCGACGCCCGGCTATAAATATTGCATGGACGCTTCGATCGGCGGCACGCCGGTTCCGTTCGGGGAGTGGCGCTTCGTCGCGTTCACGTACGACGGCAAGGCGGCTCGGTCGTACTTGGACGGCCGTCTGGACGTGCGGGACGCGTTCAATCCGTACCCGTACGACGGGGGCATCTTCGACGGGGGCGAGGACGGCGCGGACTTCACGGTCGGCGCGGTGGATCGTTCCGGCGAACCGGGAAATTTCTACACCGGCTTGCTCGGAGGGCTCGCCGTGTTCGACCGCGCGCTGTCCGAGGACGACCTTCGCCGGATGGCCGAGGCGACGGCGCAAATCCGATGAACGACGAAACGGCCTCGATCCCTATGCGTACGGGTCGAGGCCGATTACTGGATATTTTTTAAGTTACAGCTTTAAGCAATCGCTTGATTCGAAAGATGTCCTCGTCGTGCTCTTGGATTTTCTCCCGGACGTAGTCCATGCCCTCGTCGACCTTCTCGAAGCGAGCGTTCATTTCGGTTCGAACCGCTTGCAGTTCCGTTCGAACCTCTTGAATCTCCGCTCGAACCCCTTGAATTTCCGCTTTCAGTTCCGCTCGAAGTTCTTGGATTTCCTGCTTCAGATCCTCATGGCTTTCCGCGATCGCTTGTCTGATCATCCGCACTAATTCCTGTTGTTCGCTCGTCATACCGAGGTCACGCTCCTTTTCATCAAAATCATGCCCTCGGCATCCGCGCTGGGTTTGACGGTAAGGAACAGGGCTGACTCTATTATACTGCGGGAGGGAGGTTTTTTGTAGGCGCCGGGGTCGAAAAAAGTCGATTCGGAACAATTTCCCTATGCGAGTTGTTTCCACTTTGTAGGTTTCCGCTGTGGTATAATGCTAGAAAAGCAGGCTTCCGTCTGCAAGCAAAGGGGAAGGTTTCTTCGTGTCCAATTCGTTGTTATTGGTCGACGGCATGGCGGTGCTGTTCCGCGCTTACTTCGCGTCCGCGTACGGCGGGTACGTGCGAAAGACGAAATCGGGCGTGCCCGTCAACGCCATCCACGGCTTCGTTCGGTATTTGACCGATGCGGTCCGTACATACGAACCTACTCATGTAGCCGTCTGTTGGGATATGAGCAGCAAGACGTTCCGCACGGAGCGTTACGCGGCGTACAAGGGCAACCGGCCGGAAGCGCCGGACGATCTCATTCCGCAATTCGACCTCGTGAAAGAAGTCGTCGAAGCGCTGGACGTTCCGAACATCGGCGTGCTCGGCTACGAGGCGGACGACTGCATCGGCACGCTCGCGCGCAAGTACGGCGGCGAGATGGACGTGCTCATCCTGACGGGCGACCACGATTTATTGCAGCTCGTCTCGGAACGAGTCAAAGTCGTGATGTTGAAAAAGGGCTTCGGCAACTACGCGGTGTACGACCGCGAGGCGCTGCTCGCGGAGAAGCAGCTGACGCCGCCGCAGGTGATCGACCTGAAGGGGCTCATCGGCGACAGCAGCGACAATTACCCGGGCGTCAAAGGCATCGGCGAGAAGACGGCGATCAAGCTGCTGTCGGAGTACGAGACGATCGAGGGCATTCTCGCGAATCTCGACGCCTTGTCGGCTTCGGTCAAGAAGAAGATCGAAGCGGACCTCGACATGCTGCATCTGTGCCGCGAGCTGGCTACCATCTATTGCGAAGTGCCGCTGACGTGCGAGATCGACGCTTGCCGCTGGGCGCCGGATCCGGAGCGCGTCGGGGCGAAGTTCGAGGAGTTGGAGTTCCGCGGTCTGCTGAAGGATATCGTGTAGTTTTCCGGATTGCACAACCCTTGTGCACTTTCAGCATTATGTATGTGCACATTCTGCACAGTCCCTGTGCAATTGCCGGCCGCCGGCGGCCTCACGGGTACGATTCACAGCCGGATTGTACAACCCTTGTGCACTTTCAGCCTCATGGCGGTGCACATTGTGCACGACTCTTGTGCAATCGCCGGTCGGTGCAGGTCCGTCAACGAAGAAGGAAGGCCCGGTCGCCCGAGCCTTCCTTCTTCGTTACGCCCGTCCCGACGCTTAGATTTCGGCCTCGAACGCGCTTTCGTTGCCTTCTTCGTCGTGCGTCCGATGAGCGCCCGGAAATTGACGCGGCATTCCCTCGTGAAGCTCTCGGTTTTCGTAACTGAACCGGTTCGGCGACCGCTGGTCTTCGCGCCACGGTCCGCTCTTGCCGATCGATTCGACGATCAGGCTCGAGCCGTACGGTCCTTCCGGAAACTCCTCGAAGGCGAGGTCGTTTCGCTGCGATTCCACCGTCGATACGTCGGTATATTCCGAGCGATCTTCCTTCAGAAAAGCCATACAAAAAACCTCCTTCCCGGGATTTCCTTATCGTGTCCGGGAGGGAGGTTTTTCATGAAACGTTAATCGTCGGGATACGAAATCGGACCGACGATTTGCGACAGGAATTCGTGAAGCTCCTCGGCTTGCTCTTCGTTCAAGCGGAACCGGCGCTCCAGCAAGCCTTCTTCATCGAGGTCGTCCGGTCCGATAATGACGGAGATGCCGCTTTGCATGTCGATGATCAGCTTCTTGCCGTAGAATCGGTTCGTCGTCAAGATCGCGAGATCGAACCGGTTCAGCTTCGGCGTCACCATAGTGACGTAGCGCGTGCTCGTTTGTTCGGTGCTGTCCGATAAAAAATCGAAATCGTTCGACATGGATTTCCCTCCTTCGGGAGAAACTTTTGGGAGCCGTTCGGCGTATAAAACAGTAATTCAATCATTATACCGGAGCGAGGCGGTTCCGGCAAAGACGGCGGCGGGGAGGGACGCGAATGCGAGGATTGCACGCGATCATGCTGTGGTGGATGGATGTAATGGTAGCGGTGTTTATCGGGCCGGTCGAGCGAGGCAAGAGAGCTTGGAAGGTGCGCGAGATGGCGTCTCGCCGAGGCGTATACGCGCTCGGTTTCGCCGGCTTCGTCGTCGCCGCGGCCGCTCTATATACGATTATAGTAAGGTGGTCCGCACCGGGTTCGTATTAAGTGTACGGTGGTAAAATTAGGCTTGTCAGCGCGTTCGGCGCGTGATATAGTGAAGGCAATTGAACGTGATCGGCGAGGAAGCACCTCACTTACCTAGGTAAGTGGGGTGCTTTTTTGTCGTCGTTCGATGATCATCATTTTCCTGGGAAGGGGAGTTTTGACGGATGAACTGGGTATTCATGAACAGCTTGCAGAAGCGGACGGAGGAGGGCGGCGTCGTCCAAGCGCAGGTCACGATCGGGGAAGACTCCGGCGTATGGCATGTGTATTGGAACGAGCCGGACGAGAGCGGGGAGACGACGGAGATGTGCTGGTTCGAGGGCGCCGGATGGAACGAGATGCTGACGGCGTTCCGCGGGCAGCTGCTGCAGAAGATGTCCGAAGGGTACGCGCCGCTGCTCGACAACGTGACGGGCGACGTGCAATCGCTCAACGGCCGCTCGGAGTGGGTGCAGAAGCTGCAATATTACGGCGACGCGTTCAAGAACGAGGCGGTGTACGAGGCGCTTCGGGAGTGGCGGCGGAAGCAGGCCGGCAAGGAAAACAAGGCGCCGTACATGGTCGCGACGAACCGGCTGCTCGGCATGCTGAGCGCCTTCCTGCCGCAGACGAGGGACGAGCTGCTGCAGCTGCCGGGATTCGGGCCGTTCAAGGCTGACTTGTACGGCAAGGAGCTGCTAGCGATTACGGGCGCGGCGGCGCGGGAGACGACGTTCCCGCTCGATTGGGTGCCGGAACGCATCGACTACGCCCAGTACAAGCTGTGGCTGCATCAGCAGCAGGAGGCGTTCGTCGAACGGGAGCGGCAGCGCAAGGAGCAGCGGAACGCGGTGCTCGAGGCGGCACTGAACGGCACCGACCTCGAGACGCTCAAGACGAACGCGTCGCTGCCGCGGCGGGAAGCGCTGGCGCTGCTTGAGGAGCTGGAGAAGGAAGGCTACGACGTCGAGCCGGTCATCGCCGTCGAGACGAAGGACGTGCCGTCGGAGCAGCAAGCGCGCGTGCTTCAGCTGTTCGGTCAGGCGGGCGACCGGTACCTGAAGCCGATTTTGCAGAAGCTGAACGAAGAGGAGCTGTGGAAGGACGTCCCGTCGGACCGCGCGTACGAATGGCTGCGGCTGCTGCGCATTCGCTTCCGCCGGCAGAAGGAGGCGACCGCGGCGAAGGCGGGGTGACGGACGGAGGACGATAGCGGGATAGAGCTAGACCGGTAGAGAGCAGTAACCTTGACCCGTGAGACGGACGCATGGAAAGAAGCGACCTCTTACGGGTCATTCGGTTGTTTTCTCGGGTGCCCCGCCTATCGTTCCCAATCCGGGTGCATAAGTTTGCGCAGGTCGAGCAAGCGGCAAGCCATCCCAATGGTTGCCTAGGGTACCTTTATCTTTTAAAATGTCCATAGGAAAGCGCTTCCCCTCAAAGAAAAGGTGGTGTGGACATGAAGAAAAATTGGTACCGCCGCATGCTGCTTTCGTATTTTCCGATTTTCTTCTTTACGGTGACGATTCTGATCTTCCTGTCCCTGATCCTCGTGAACGATATTTCGCATAAGGAAACCGTGAAGGCCGACCGATTGTCGACGGATTATATGCTGGACCGTCTGTCCCGATCGTTGCGAGCGGTCGAGATGGACGTGCTCGAGGAGCTCGAGAAGAACGACCGATACCGCGACGCGCTGAACGCGAGAACGACGCGGGAAGATCGTCAGGTCGTCATCGACGTGGCGGACAGCATGAGAAAGCTGATGGCGAACGACGGCTTAATCCATTCCATTTATATTTACAGACTCGAAGACAAGCAAGTGCTGACGACGAGCGGTCTCGTCGGTTGGGAAAGCTTCGCCGATCGGGGCTTCGTCGAGCGGGCGATGGAACGTCCGGAGTTCCGCGGTTGGTCGTCCATTCGGACGTACCGCGAGTTCAGCATCGATCAGGAGCGGCGCGTCGTCTCCATGTATAAGCGGTGGCCGCTGCCCTTCGGCTCCGAGGGGTTGTTCGTCGTCAACGCGGACGTCTACTCGATCGAGCAGATGATCCGGTCGATGAACGACGGCGACGTCTCGTTCGTGGACGTTCGCGACGAGAACGGAAGCTTGTTGTTCTCCACCCGTTCGGCGGAGCGGGAAGAGTCGGCGGCGACGGGCGGCAAGGTGCTTAATCGGGCGACGTTCGAACAGCTCGGGTGGACGTTCGAAACCGGCATCGCCGCGGGGCAGATGTTCATGTGGGTTTCGGTCATTTCCTACGCTTGGGTCGGGGTCGGCTTGGTGACGATCGTCTTCGCCATTTTCTATATTCTCTATATTACGAGGAAGAACTATCAGCCGATTCGGGTCATTATGAATCGGATCGAATCGATCCGAATGTCGGAGAACGACTTCGGACTGAAGATGGATGAGCTGTCGGTCATCGACCAGACGCTGGAGAAGCTCATTCGGCAAACCGAAGATTTCGAAAAGCAGCAACGCGAAAATTTGCTCGTCCAGCGGCGTCAGCTGTTCCACGATATGATGCAGGGCCTCGCCAAAGAGACGGCGGCCGAGCGGCTGAAGAAGCTGGGCATGCTTCCCGAGGCGAAGCGGCTGCAGCGATTGGCGTTCGTCGTCGTCGAGATCGGACATTATCGGGACTTCAGCCGGGCGTTCTCCGCGCGGGATCAGCATACGTTGAAATTCGCGCTCACGAACGTATTGCAGGAGCTGGCGCAGACGGAAGGGATGTACGCCTGGGCGGAATGGATCGCCGAAAATCGGATGGGGGTCATCGTCGGATGGAACGGGGAGCCGTCGTCGCTTCGGGAGACGATTCGACGGTTCGCCGATAAGGGCCGGGATTGGGTGGCCGAGCATCTGCGGTTGTCTTTGTTTTTCGCCATCGGATCCGTCGAGCGAGATTGGGAGGGAGTCGGTCGATCCTATCGCGCGGCGCTCGACGCGCTGTCGCACAAGATGTCGCTCGGCAAAGAAGCGATTCTGATGAGCGAGGACCTGCCCGGGGAAACCGGACGGCAATGGTATAAATATATCCAATCCGCCGCCGAGCTCGTGAAGGCGTTCAGACTGCTGAACGCCGAGTGGCGCGATTCGCTCGACGCGATGTTCGATCAGATGGCGGCGGATCGTCTGAAGGACGAGGATATCCGAACGGCGCTGCGGACGTTGATGGATATGCTCGGAACCGAGCTGGCGGAGATGTCGCCGGAGCTGCAGGCGCATTTCCAAGCTCCGGAAGCTTCCGAGGCCGCAGAGGAGGAAGCGGCTACGCTCGCGGAGCTCAAATCGAGGATGTCGGAACGTTTGACCGAAATTTACCGCACCTACGTCGCGCACAGCGAAACGAAAAACCATCTCGCGATGATCAAGGAATTGAAGGCTTATATCGAGGAACATTTCGAGAATCCCGACTTGTCGTTGAAGCATCTGAGCGATCGATTCCATATCTCGGGCAAGTACGTCAGCTACCTCTTTAAAGAAGCGTTCAATATGAAGTTCGTCGATTATCTTGCGGAGCTGCGAATGGATCGCGCCGAGCGGCTGCTGGCGGAGACGGAGGAATCGATCCAACGCATCGCCCTTCAGGTCGGGTACGCCAACTCCATAACGTTCGGCCGCGTGTTCAAGCGCCTTGTCGGCGTGACGCCGGGGGATTACCGCAAGCTGAAGCTGAAGCCCGGAACGACGCGGATTTCAAGCGATATTTGAAAATGGTTTAGCATGCGAATACGGTTTCATTTTCCATATTAAGGGAATTTCCGCCCCGGTTTATGCATGGGAAACTAGTTTATTGCCGCTCGCCCGGATGCCGTGCCATACTGGCGTCATTCCGATCGGGCCGTCTCCGCCTCGGTTGTAAGCGTTATCGAATGCGGCGGACGCCTGTGCGGTACAACTTTACTTGTATAAGGGGTTGGAACAATGATCGGCATCAGAAGAGCAAAAGTCGCTCCGGCAACGAAACGAGCGGCAACGGCGTTCGGACTGGCCTGCACCTTACTGCTCGCGGCATGTTCGAACGCGGCGCCCGAAGCGGCCGAAGGCACGGACGGCGCGGCGAAGGGAGAGCGGGTGACGCTGAAGGTCGAAGTGTTCGACCGAGGCAACTCGCCGGCAGGCAGTACCATCACGGATAACTACATGACGAACCTCATTCAAGAACGATTCGGCGACCCGAACGGCATCGACATGGAATACGTGCCGGTGCCGCGCTCCGAAGAGGTAGAAAAGCTGAACGTCCTCATGGCGAGCGGCGGCGACGTGCCGGACATCGTATTTACGTACGATCCGAATACGTTCAACCGGTACGCCGAGCAGGGCGGATTGACCGACGTCGGCGCGCTGCTCGACGAGCACGGCCCGAACCTGAAGGCGTTCCTCGGAGAAGACGTGTTGGCGTATGGAAAATACAAAGGCGTGCAGTACGCGATTCCCGCCAAGCGCTCGGTCCTCGGGAAATACGCTTCCTTCATCCGACAGGACTGGCTCGACAAGCTCGGGATGCCGGTGCCTCAGACGACGGAGGAGCTGTATACCGTGTTGAAAGCGTTCAAGGAGCAGGATCCCGGCGGCACGGGCGGTCAGGTCATTCCGCTCGGCATGACGATCGCCTCCGCGCAATACGAGCCGCTCATCTGGTCGTTCATCAAGCCGACGACGGAGGAAGAGAAATATACGCTGACGCAGCAGCTCGGCTCCAACGATTACCCGACGCTGCTTCCCGGCTTCAAGGATGCGCTGCAATTCATGAACAAGCTGTACAACGAAGGTCTGATGAGCAAGGACTTCGCGTTGGACAAAGATAAAAAGAAATTAGGCGAAGACGTCTCGACGGGGAAGATCGGCTTCTTCAGCGAGGACGATATCAATCCGTTCTATGATAATGGCTCCTATGAGACGCTGCAGACGAACGTACCCGGCGCCATTCTCGCTCCTGTAGACGTATACGCCAACGAGGAAGGAAAGCACGCCAAGCCGATGTACGCGCCGAACGGCATGTACATCATGATCCCGAAATCGAGCGAACGCGCGGTCGAGGCCATCAAATACTTGGACTGGATGGCGACCGCCGACAACCTGTTCGAATTGCAGAACGGGGTCGAGGGCGAAAACTACACGATGGTCGACGGCATCCCGGTAGCTGTGGAGAACCCGACCGAAGAAGCGGCGAATCGGCTGTATAACGTAGGCGATATGGTGATCGTGTCGAACGGCAAGCAGCTCGGAAGCATGGAATTGAACCTGAAGGCGCGCGCGATGCAGATGCCGCCGGAATTTCAAGACGAGGTGGACGCCGCGCAGCGGGTGGCCAACACGGACGTGTTCGCGCCGGTGCTGCTCGACCGGCCGATCGCGGCGCAGACGAAATACGGCACGACGCTGCTCGACAAGTTCAACGAGATGATCGTCAAGACGACGATGGCGAAGCCGGAACAGTTCGAGAGCGTCTACGAGACGATGTTGAAGGATTACATGGCGAGCGGAGGCCAAGCGATTCTGGACGAACGGAAGGCTGTTTATCAAGAGATGAAGGCCGACTAACGACAGACTCGAATACGGGCTCGGCGCGGGACGGGGCAGCCTTGTTCCGCGTCGAACGGCCTGGCGCATAAGGAGGAATCCGCATTGAGCTGGAACGTATATCTCCGCAGGTATTGGCAGCTGTACGCCTTGCTTGCCCTGCCGCTCGCCTATTTCGTCATTTTCAAGTACGGGCCGATGTACGGCATTCAGATCGCATTCAAGGACTTTAACTTCTTTCAAGGCATCGAGGGCAGCGAGTGGATCGGGTTGGAAGCGTTCCGGGACATTTTCCGGATGCGCGATTTCTACATCACGCTGCGCAACACGTTGATGCTCAATTTTCTAGACCTGCTCGTCTCGTTCCCGGCGCCGCTCATCCTGGCCATCCTGTTGTACGAGATGAGGCTGGTCTGGTTCAAGAAGCTGTCGCAGACGATTTTGTATATTCCGCACTTTATTTCTTGGGTCATCATCGGCGGCATCGTATATCAAGTGTTCGGCACGCAATCCGGCATGATCAACAACGTCGTTACCGCGCTCGGTTTCGATGCGATCCCGTTCCTGACCGACAAGGGCTACTGGCTGACCACGTACTTGGCGGTCGGCGTCTGGCAGAGCGCGGGCTGGGGTACGATCATTTACTTGGCGGCGCTCACGGGCATCAACAAGGAGCTGTTCGAAGCGGCGGGCATCGACGGGGCGGGCCGGCTGAGACGAATCTGGCACATCACCCTTCCCGGACTGAAGCCGACCATTCTCGTGCTGCTGATCATCAATCTGGGGCATATGATTTCCATCGGCTTCGAGCGGCCGTACGTCATCGGCAACTTGGCGGTCCGCGAATATTCCGACGTGCTCAGCACGTTCGTCTACCGGGTCGGACTCGAATCCGGCCAATATACGCTGGCGACCGCGGTCGGGTTGTTCCAGGCGGTCGTGGGTCTCGTTTTCGTATTAGGGGCTAACTACGCTTCTAAGAAGCTTACCGACGAGAGCATTATGTAGCGTTGCGAATCCGATTACAGGAAAGGAGCGGACGCGATGAGAACGCATACGTCCGACCGCGTGTTCGACGCCGTCAACTTTATCGTGTTACTCGCCTTCACGTTGATCTGTCTGGCTCCGTTTCTTCACATAGCGGCCATATCTTTGAGTTCGGCGGGGCCGATCCTATCCGGGAAGGTGAGCTTGCTTCCGGTCGAGTTCACGACGGAAGCGTACGCCAAGGTGTTTACCGACGCTTCGATGATTCGTTCCCTCGGGTTTACGGTGATGCTGACCGTCTTGTACACCTTGTTCTGCATGCTGTTATCGATCGCGGCGGGGTATCCGCTGGCGAATAAGAAGCTTAGAGGACGCAAGGGGCTTATGCTGATCGTCGTCGTCACGATGTTTTTCAGCGGCGGCCTCATTCCGGAATATATTTTGGTGAGAAGCCTGCATTTGCTCGATTCGATCTGGGCGCTGGTGCTGCCGGGATTGATTAACCCGTTCTATCTCATCATCCTGATTTCGTTCTTCGCCAACATTCCGGAAAGCCTGCAGGAGTCCGCGGAGATCGACGGCTGCAGCCACTTCCGAAGCTTGATCGGCATTATGCTGCCGCTGTCGATGCCGGTCATCGCGACGTTGAGCTTGTTCTACGCGGTAGGGCGATGGAACGGCTTTACGGATACGCTGATGTACATTAACAGTCCCGAGCTGTATCCGTTGCAGCTGAAGCTGTATCAATTGATCCAAAACAATATGATCACGGATTTGCTCCAGATGGAGGGCGCGCAGATGGCGCTCGTCGTCCCGGAAAGCTTGAAGGCGGCCAGCGTCATCTTCGCCACCGTGCCGATCTTGATCGTGTATCCGTGGCTGCAGCGATATTTCGTGAACGGCGTCATGATCGGAGCGATCAAAGGATAGGGGGAAACCATGTGGGGATATACGAGAAGCTTGCCGTCCTGAACGACGAATGGGCCGCGCGCGGCATGGAAGGGCAGGTGCTCGACGCCGAGAGCCGGTTTTACGGCGGGATCGTCGATCCGGCGAACGGCATCGCCTGGCCGAGCCATGGCGGAACGCCGCTGACGATGGGCGTGTGGACCGCCGCGCTCGCGTGCGAGCGGTCGCGGTATTACCGGGACCCGGAGCTGCTTCGGCGTCTTGCGCTGAGCGCCCGCTTCCTGCTGCGGTCCCAGCATGCCGACGGCACGATCTCGCCGCCGTGGACCAATTTGCACTCGCCGCCGGATACCGCCTTCGTGGTCGGCGGCCTCGCGCAGGCATACGAGCTCCTCGCCGACTGGGAGCCGGCCGACGAGGCGGCCGCGGACATTCGGACATTTTTGGAGCGGACGATTCCCGCGCTGCTGACGGGCGGGTGTCACACGCCGAATCATCGCTGGGTGCTCACGGCGGCGCTAGGGTTCATGTACAAGCTGACGGGCCGGGAGGAGCTGAAGGCGCGCGCGGACCGGTGGCTCGCGGAAGGGCTCGACTGCACGGAAGACGGCGAGTGGACCGAGCGGAGCAACGGCATCTACAACGCCGTCAGCGATATCGTGCTGTATTACGCCGCTGAGCTGTTCGATCGGCCCGAGCTGCTGGAGCCGGTGCGGCGCAATCTGCGGATGATGGCGTATATGATCCATCCGAACGGCGACGTCGTCACCGATTATTCCGGGCGGCAGGACTTCGGCGCCGCCTCCGATCTGAGCTCTTATTATCTCGTCGCGAAGCTGATGGCGAACCGGGACGACGATCCGTTGTTCGAAGCGATCGCGGAGCTGGCGGGGGAGGCGCTGAAACATCCGGGCGGCCTGCCGAATCAGCCGATGCTCGGGCTGCTGCGGTATCCGGAGCTTCGGTCCGGTACCGTTCGGGCCGGCCGGCTGCCGGAGAGGTATCGGGTCGTCGTGAACGGCGCCTTCCCTCGGGAGCGGTATCTCGACGGCATGGAGGCGGCCGGCCACGGCGGTCGGATTTATCACAGCAAGCTTCATCCCGAGTTCGGCGCGCCGGTCGCCCGGCACCGGAACGGCGCGACGAGCGCGACCGTCATGACCGAGACGAACGTGTTCTTCGCGCTGCGTCACGGCGCCGCGCGGCTGCTTGCCGTGCAGCTCGCCTCGTCCTTCGAGCCGGGCTTCGTGAAGATGCGGCGGCTCGAGTCGATCCCGTCCGGCTACCGATTGACGGCGGCGGAGCGGAAGGGCTACTACGGCCCCGTCGCGGAGACGGATTTACCGGCGAGCGCGAGGGAGCCGGCGAGCCCGTGGTATTTGCTGCCGCATCAGAAGCGGGAGCTGACTCACGAGCAACGGCACGAGGTAGAGCTCGAGCTGACGGAGGACGAGGACGGGAGGGGATGGAGCCTTCGCGTCCGTTGCGCGCTGCCGGAGCCGTTGCTGACGCAGCTGTCGTTCGTGTTCGAGCCGGAGAGCGAGCTAGTCGGGGACGGACTGTCGCCGGCGGGCGAAGGCGTCGCGTACTGGGAACGCGGGGCGGTTCGCCTCGCGGCCGGAGACGATTGGGTCGAGCTGGACGGAGGGGCGCGGCATCATACCGCGAGAACGATTAACAACGTAAGCTACCCCCCGCATTGCCGGACGCTGCTCGTCAATTTGTTGACGCCCTACGATCATACGATCCGCATTCGAACTTCGCCGACGGGAGGAGGGCAGGCATGAGCGCTTATTTGGAGCCGCGCGAGAGCGCGCGCTATTGGTTCGGCGAGGACGTCCGCCGCGTCCTGGAGGCGTTGTCCGCCCGCTATGTCGGGGCGAACCCGCCCGTTCCTTTCGCGATGCGCGCCTTCTCCGCGTCCGGGGTTTTACAGACGCGAGACGGACTGTACGATATGGATTTGTCCGCGAAGCTGCCGACCGCCGAGAACGGCGATTACGCGTACGTCCTCGGACGGGTGTGGAGCGACGACGAGCGGTCGATCGATGGTGTCGTCGAGCCGCTGAGCCCGGTTCGGCTGTACGTGAACGAGGAGCTGCTGTATCGGTCGAGCGCGGCCGAGGAGACGAAGCCGGACGCGAGCGTCGTCGTGCCGCTGCTGTTCCGCAAGGGATGGAACGCGGTGCTCATCGAGGCGCTCCGCACGGAGGCGGGCTTCGGGTGCCGCTTCGGCGCGGTAGAGGCGAAGGTGCGCATTTTGCAGGTGCTCGCTCCGTTCGCAGGGCGGGAGGGGAGCGCGGGTTGGGCGTTCACGGCGCCGGCGAAGGGCCGCCGATTCGGCCCCGAGGAAGGGTTCCCGGACGTCCTTGGGCACGAGGAGGATACCGGCCTGACGTGGCTGCCGCGGACGGCATGGACGGCGGAGGAGGCGGGGCGCCCCAATCTGGAGCGGATGTTCGGCCGGCCCGCCGCGCCGGTCGCGGCGTACGGCTGGTCCGTCTTGGAGGTGCCTTACGGCGATGCGTTGACAGTCGTCTTGGAAGGCCGCGCTTCGGGCCGCTCGACTGTGTGGCTGGACGGCAGGCCGGCGATCGAGGTGGCCGCCGCCGGGCCGTTCCGCGCGGAGATATCCGCCGACGCCGGACGCCGTCAAGTGCTCGTGCGCTGCGTCGGGGGCCCGGACGAATGGGGCTTCGAGCTGCGGGCGTACCGCGGCGGGGAGCCGCTGGCGTTCGCGGCGCCGGTTCCCGTCCACGGCGGCGAGGGGGCGTGGCTGTACGCGGGTCCGCTCGACCCGTCCGCCGCGGCGGAGCCTGCAGCGGTATGCGGCACGGCGGCGCTGTTCCCGGCCGTCGATCTCGCGGGACGCGCCGCCGGGCAGACGTATTGGCGGCTGGACGCTCCGGAGACGATGGCGCGGCCGTATTACGAGAACGCCATGCTGAGCAACCGTTGGACGACGGGCGGCGCGACGAACTACGCGCGCTGGGATTATCCGCTCGGCGTGACGATGTACGGGCTGCTTCGGACGGCGCGCGAGTTGAATCGGCCGGACCTGGCGGAATATGCGCTGGGCCACATCGACAGCTGCGCGGAGCTATACGAGTACGCCTTATGGGATCGCGACCGGTACGGCTTCCCGTCCGTCAACCATCAGCTCGTCCTCATCCGGATGCTGGACAACTGCGGCTCCTTCGGATCGGCAATGCTCGAGGCCTATCTCCGGACGGGGAACGCGCGCTACCTGGCCATCGCCGATGCGATCGCCGATTTCATGCTCCGAAGGCTGGAACGCCGCGAGGACGGGGCGTTCTATCGAAGGTGCCCCGGAGAGTATTCGGCGGATACGATGTGGGCGGACGATCTGTACATGAGCGGGCCGTTCCTGACGCGATACGCCGTCGCTCGCGGAAGCCGCGAGCCGTTGGACGAAGCGGCGAGGCAGTTCCTGCTGTATCGCAGGTATTTGTTCATGGAGGCGGAAGGGCTGATGTCGCACGTGTACGACTTCAAGTATGGCAAGGCGACGCGGGTGCCGTGGGGACGCGGCAACGGCTGGTGCCTGTTCTCGCTGTCGGAGCTGCTGGAGAAGCTGCCGGAGGACCATCCGGACCGGGAAGCGCTGCTCGCTTTATTCCGCGATCACTGCGCCGGCGTGATCGCCCTGCAGTCGGACAGCGGGCTGTGGCGTCAAGTGTTGAATCGGCCGGACGCCTATGAAGAAGCGTCCTGCACGGCGATGTTCGCCTACGCCTTCGCCAGAGGCGTGCGCTTCGGTTGGCTGCCGGAGCGGGAGCGTTACGCCGCGGCGGCGCATCGCGCTTGGCGGGGGCTGACCGCGGAGGCGATCGACCGTCAGGGCAACGTGCATGGGGTATGCAGCGGCTCGCGTTATTCCTTCGATCCGGGATATTATATGGACGATCTGCGAACGGTCGTGAACGACAATCACGGCATCGGCATTATGATGCTGGCGGGCGTCGAGATCAGCAGGTTAGAAGGCAGCAAGGTGTGAGCGGCTGCGGAGGAGAAGGTGTGTCGGGGGGGACGGAACCCGGCGGCGTAAGCGCGAATCCGAGCTTATAAGCGGAAAAATCCGCTTAGCCCGGGCGCGTAAGCGCGAATCCGAGCTTATAAGCGGAAAAATCCGCATAGCCCGGCGGCGTAAGCGCGAATCCGAGCTTATAAGCGGAAAAATCCGCTTAACCCGCCGGCGTAAGCGCGAATCCGAGCTTATAAGCGGAAAAATCCGCATAGCCCGGCGGCGTAAGCGCGAATCCGAGCTTATAAGCGGAAAAATCCGCATAGCCCGGCGGCGTAAGCGCGAATCCGAGTTTATAAGCGGAAAAATCCGCATAGCCCGGCGGCGTAAGCGCGAATCCGAGCTTATAAGCGGAAAAATCCGCGTAGCCCGGCGGCGTAAGCGCGAATCCGAGCTTATAAGCGGAAAAATCCGCTTAGCCCGGCGGCGTAAGCGCGAATCCGAGCTTATAAGCGGAAAAATCCGCTTAGCCCGGTGACGTAAGCGCGAATCCGAGCTTATAAGCGGAAAAATCCGCATAGCCCGGCGGCGTAAGCGCGAATCCGAGCTTATAAGCGGAAAAATCCGCTTAGCCCGGTCGCGTAAGCGCGAATCCGAGCTTATAAGCGGAACAATCCGCTTAACCCGGCGGCGTAAGCGCGAATCCGAGCTTATAAGCGGAAAAATCCGCTTAGCCCGGCGGCGTAAGCGCGAATCCGAGGTTACCTGACGGAATGGGTCTGTCACGCACAAAAAAGAGCGGCTGCGTCACAGCCACTCCCGTTTGCGGAAATAAAAGAACATGCCGACCGCGAGCAACGTCATCGTCACGATTAAGATGACGGCGAAATGCGGATTCTTCTCGCCGGGCAAGTTGAGCAAGTTCATCCCGTAGATGCCGGTGATGAACGTCAGCGGAATGAAGATCGTCGTGACGGCCGTGAACACGCGCATGATTTCGTTCGCGCGGCTCGCGATGCTCGACTGGTACGCCTCGCGCAAGTTGCCCATCAGGTCGCGGAACGTGTCGAACGATTCCGTGACCTTCAGCGCGTTCTCGTGCATGTCGGCGAAATACTTCTGCAGCGTGCCGTCGATGAGCCGAAGCTCCTTGCGCGCCAGCATGCCGATCACTTCCTTCTGCGGGCCGAGCACCTTCTTCAAATATAAGATCTCGCTGCGGAGACCGATGATTTCGTTCAAATGCGACTTCTTCGTGTGTCGAAGAATGTCTTCCTCGAGCTTCTCGATTTTGTCTTCGATCCGGTCCGCCACGCTGAAATAATTGTCGACGATCCGGTCGACCAAGTGGTAGAGGAATTGATCGGGCGAATTGACCTCTTCCTCCCATAGCAGCGGCTTCACCGCGCGCAGCTCGTTCACCTTCTGCCGCGTCACCGTAATAATAAAGTGCTTGCCTAAGAACATGTTCACGGCCCGAAAGAAAAACTCCTCGTCGTCGAACCGGATGCTGTTCACGACGATAAAGTAATGCCCCTCGTGAATTTCCAGCTTCGGGCGCTGCTCCTCTTCCTGCATCACGTCTTCGACCGCCAGCTCGTGAAGGTGGAACAACGGTTGGAGCGTCTCCAGCTCTTCAGGGCTCGCGTCGATCCAGTAGAAGCCGTTGGCCGGTTGAACGAGCGCTTCCGCCGGATCTTCGATTTGCGTAAATACGCCTTGCTGCACCAATCTGACTTTCATCGCGGATCTCCTCCTCGTGTCGAGGAACGCAGTCGCGATTGCGATGCAAGTCGGGCGCGGGTATCGTCAATGAGGGATCGCTCGCGCCGGCGGCAGAATCGCTTCCGCGTTCCGATATGCAATTTTGTTCGTCGCTCTGTGTTGGAACCAACAGGGTCGGTCTCCGTCCATGCGCTCGCGTCACCTCGATACATCCTGATTTTCCCCGCGAAAATAACATGAAAACTCGCGAGTACTCGATTAGTATACTCTTGTCCCTATAGGGTTTCAACAGGGTTCCGAACCCCTCTTGACTTCGACGCGGTTTCTCCGTAACATAAAGAGTAATCGCAACTGGAAACCGAATATGAACGCACTCTTATCAAGAGCAGGTGGAGGGACTAGCCCGATGAAACCCGGCAACCGGCACGGAATCGCACCGCCCAAGCGGCGCGATTCCTGCACGGTGCTAATTCTTGCGGAAGCTTACGATTCAGAGCGTATATCCTTCGGATATAACACCTGAATCGGCCCGAATCTCTACGTCGTCCGTTGGTCGACGGTTGGAGATTCAGGGGCTTCTGAGAGATGAGAGAAGGCCGTTACCGATACCCGTGAACGCCTTTCTCTCTATTGAGGAAGGCGTTCTTTTCATGTTCCACGTTCCGTGACATCCCTATATTTCAGGACAAAGGAGCGTTCCGCCATGCCGATCAAAGTACCCGACAATCTGCCGGCGAAGGAAATTTTATCGAACGAAAACATCTTCGTGATGGACGAATCCCGCGCATTCCGCCAAGACATCCGTCCGTTGCGCATCATCATTCTGAACCTGATGCCGACGAAGGAGACGACCGAGACGCAGCTCCTGCGCCTGCTCAGCAACACGCCGCTGCAGGTCGAAGTCACGCTGCTGCACCCCGAGACGCATCGGTCCAAGAATACGTCCGCGGAGCATCTGGAGTCGTTCTACAAGACGTTCAACGACATCCGCTACGAGCAGTTCGACGGTCTCGTCATTACGGGCGCGCCGGTCGAGCATCTTCCGTTCGAACAAGTCAACTACTGGCGCGAGCTGCAAGAAATCATGAACTGGGCGAACCGCAACGTGACGTCGACGATGTATATATGTTGGGCGGCCCAAGCCGGGTTGTACCACCACTTCGGGGTATCGAAATATGATATGCCGGAGAAAATTTTCGGTGTATTCCCCCATGTCCTGACTTGCTCGAACGTGAAGCTGACGCGCGGGTTCGACGAGATGTTCTTCGTGCCGCAGAGCCGTCACACGGACGTCAAGCAGGAAGATATCGAAAAGGTGCCGGAGCTCGACATCCTCGCGGTGTCGGACGAAGCGGGCGTCTACCTCGTCGCGACGAAGGACGGCAAGCATGTATTCGTCACGGGCCATTCCGAATACGACGCGGAGACGCTGAAGTGGGAGTACGATCGCGACATTAAGAAGGGCATGGACATCGCCGTGCCGAAAAACTACTTCCCGAAGGACGACCCGACCCGCGAGCCGCGCTCGACGTGGAAGGCGCATGCGAACCTGCTGTTTTCCAATTGGTTAAACTACTACGTATACCAAGAAACGCCGTTCGAGCTGGGCCAGGCGAAAGAAGAGGACAGCTTCGTATACGCGGGGATGTACATTTAAAGAGGGGACGAGTGAACACGTGAAACATATCGAAAGCCGCCTCGCGCAGATCGGGTCCTTGGAGGATCCGCAGACGGGCGCCGTCAGCTATCCGATTTACCAATCGACCGCATTCCGCCATCCGAAGCTCGGACAGAGCACGGGCTTCGATTACGCCCGGACGAAGTCGCCGACGCGCAAGGTGCTCGAGGAGGCGTTCGCAGGTCTCGAGTCCGGCGACGCCGGGTTCGCCTGCAGCACCGGCATGGCCGCGCTGCAGACGATCTTCGCCCTATTTTCGTCCGGCGATCACCTGCTCGTCAGCCTCGATCTGTACGGGGGTACATACCGCTTGATCGAGCAAATCATGACGCGCTTCGGCGTGACGGCGTCGTACGTCGACACGAACGATCTCGACGCGCTCGAATCGCACTTCCGCCCCGGCTCGACGAAGGCGGTGCTCATCGAGACGCCGACGAATCCGCTCATGATGGTGACGGATCTCGAGCGCGTCGCCGCTTGGGCGAAGAAGAAGGACCTGATCACGATCGTCGACAACACGCTGCTGACGCCGTTCTTCCAGCGTCCGCTGGAGCTCGGCTGCGACATCGTCGTCCACAGCGCGACGAAGTATCTCGGCGGCCACAACGACGTGCTCGCGGGTCTCATCGTCACGAAAGGCGAAGAGCTGTCGCAGAAGATCGCCTTCCTGCACAACTCGATCGGCGCGGTGCTCGGACCGCAGGACTCCTGGCTGCTCATGCGCGGCCTGAAGACGCTCGCGCTGCGGATGGAGCGGCACCAGCACAACGCGCTGAAAATTTCGCAATGGTTATCGGAGCACCCGATGGTGTCCGAGGTGTTCTACCCGGCGCTGCCGTCGCATCCGGGCCACGATATCCAAAACCGGCAGTCGTCGGGTAATACGGGGATCTTCTCGTTCAAGATGAAGGACGCCCGCACGATCGAGCCGATCCTGCGCCATATCAAGCTGATCGCGTTCGCGGAGAGCCTCGGCGGCGTCGAGTCGCTCATGACGTATCCGGCGGTGCAGACGCACGCGGACATCCCGAAGGACATCCGCGACAAGGTCGGCGTCGACGAGACGCTGCTTCGCTTCTCGGTCGGCATCGAGCACAGCGACGATTTGATCGACGATCTCGCGCAGGCGTTCGACGCGGCGGCCGCGGAATTGAAGTAATGCTTGGCGCGCTCGGGAAACCTTACCGTTCTGTCTTTCGGATCGATTTGTGATAGAATGATAGGAAGGCTAGAACAGGGGAGGACGAACCGAAAATGAGCATAGATGCGATTCTGGACAAGGCGCTTCGGGGCGAACGGCTGACGATGGAAGACGGTCTGGCGTTGTTCGCGTCGGACGAAATCGAGAAGATGGGCGCCGCGGCGGACCAGATTATGAAGAAGTTTCATCCGGAGCCGGTGACGACGTTCGTGATCGGCCGGAATATTAACTATACGAACATCTGCGACGTGTATTGCCGGTTTTGCGCGTTTTACCGCCAACCGGGCTCCGACGAGGGCTACGTGCTGCCGGACGAGACGATCTTCCGGAAAATTCAGGAGACGATCGACGTCGGCGGCACGGAAATCTTAATGCAGGGCGGCACGAATCCGAATTTGCCGTTCTCGTATTACACGGACCTGCTGCGGGGCATTAAGCAGCGGTTCCCGGACATTACTATGCATTCGTTCTCGCCGGCGGAAATCCGCAAGATGGCGGACGTGTCGGGACTTCCGGTGGACGAGGTCGTGCGCGAACTGAAGGCCGCTGGCCTCGACTCGCTGCCGGGAGGCGGCGCCGAAATTCTCGACGACCGGACGCGGAAGAAGATTTCCCGCCTGAAGGGCTCTTGGCGCGATTGGATCGACGTCATGCGTTCGGCGCACCGCGCGGGCATGAACACGACGGCGACGATGGTCATCGGCTTCGGCGAATCGATGGAGGAGCGGGTGCTGCATCTGCTTCGCATTCGCGACGCGCAGGACGAGTGCATCGCCGAAAACAACCCGTCGACGGGCTTCCTCGCCTTCATCGTGTGGACGTTCCAGCCGGATAACACGAACCTGAAGGCCGAGAAGGCGACGCCGGAGGAGTATCTGAAGACGCTCGCGATCGCGCGTCTGATGCTCGACAACATTCCGAACTTCCAATCGTCGTGGGTCACCATGGGACCGGAAGTCGGCAAGAAGTCGCTGTCGTTCGGCTGCAACGACTTCGGCAGCACGATGATCGAAGAAAACGTCGTCTCCGCCGCGGGCACGACGCATAAGGTCAACATCGAGCTGATCCTGAAGCTGATCCGCGAAGCGGGCAAGCTGCCGGCGCAGCGCGACACGAAGTACAACACGATCCGTACGTTCGACGACGAATCGGCGGGCGTGGACAAGGATTTCGTGATGCAAAACTGACGCGCGGCGTCGAGGTCTCCGAAGCTACGGAACATCCGTAGCCTCGGAGACCTTTTTTTCGTGGTCGGCCGCCGAAATAAGAAGGAGGGGAGATGTGTCCGCCGCTCCTTTTCCTCGAATTCCCTTCCCTCAGCCGAGGATGATGGGAATGTGCACTCGCGCTGCACGGCGACAAGGCGTGGGTCATTCCGGAGCAGCGGAGCGAATGACCCGCGCCAGCCTTTCCTCGCATGATGCTTAAACATTTTCTTTATTCCGGCCCCCCCTTCCAACGATTGCTTTGTATATCCCCTGTAGAGCGACCATATACTCTTAGAAAGGGAAGGGAGGGGAAACACCATGGAGCTGTTCACTCTGCTTGTGAACCCCGCCGACATCGACGCGGAGCGCGTCGCGGAAGCGATGCGAGCCGCCATCGTCGAAGCGAGTCCCGTAGCGGACGGGATCGAGCTTCGCAGAGTTCCGCTTACGGGCGGGACAGGCATCGTATGCGATATCGCCAACGCGAGCCAGGAAACCATCGCGAAAGCCCGCAAGGCTGCGTCGCGACCGCTTGCGGCGGCTGTCATAGAAGGTTATGAACGCGAGTGGCTGCAGAAGTACATCGCGAAGGAAGTCGGAACCGAAGACCGGGAGGGCGTCGCCGCGGTGCAGGAGCAATGCGACCGCATGCTGGCGGCGAAGCCGAACGAGGACGGCGTCGAGGTGTTTTACGAACGCCGCTTGTCCAAGCTGGCCGAAGCGATCGAGGCGTATCTCGGCGAAGAGCGTTTCCTGAACGTGGAAGGGTTCCTCCGGTTTCGCGCCGGATCGTACGTGGAGGAGCTGCGCGATTCGGTCGCGTACGCGGTCGACGAATGGATGATGGAGCGTCAGTACCAGGAGTTCATCTCGTTGCTGAAATATTTCGTCTACATTCAAGAGGCGAAAATTCCGGCGGCGCATGTCGTCCATCACGGCAACCATGACTTCACGCTGCTGAACGAGCGGATGCTGCCGATCGATACGAAGCAGATGGACCAATTCGTCGTGGAGCTGATCGACAAGGACATCAGTTACGAGGACGTCATCGTCAGTACGCTCATTTCGGTATCGCCGGGCAAGCTGTTCGTGCATACCCAGACGCCCGAGGAGCAAGTGATCAAGACGATTCTGACCATATTCGAGGGCCGCGCGGAGCTGTGCGTCGATTGCGGCGTCTGCCTGCCGCTGATCGAGGAGCGCCGGAGGAAATAAGGGGCCAGCCGCGCCTCGGACATATTCCCGAGCCGGGGAGCCCCGCTTGACGAACGCCCGCCGGCGCGTCTATAATGATGTCATATTTTAGCGCAAAGGCTTCGACCGAAGACAACAGCGTTCGCCGCTCCGCCCAGAGAGAGGAATCTCGGCTGCAAGTTCCTCCGGATTACGCACGAACCGCTTACCGCTTCGAGAGCCGCGTCGGCGAATCCGCTCCGGAAGGGAAGGATCGTAGCCGATGCCGGGACGTTCCCGTTATCGGACGAGGTGAATGAAGCGCGTTGCGCCTCGCGTCGTCCTAACGACGACGGGAAGCGAACGAACTAGGGTGGAACCGCGAATGCAAGCATTCGTCCCTATGGGGATGGGTGCTTTTTTTGTTGTTTTCCAAAGACACGAGGAGGATGAAAGACATGATTAAGGTAACGCTGCCGGACGGGTCGATTCGCGAATACGAGGCCGGATCGACGATCGAGGACGTCGCGGGCTCGATCAGCCCGGGATTGAAGAAGAACGCGGTGGGCGGCAAGGTGAACGGCAAGTCCGTCGACCTGAGCTTCGCGTTGAAAGAAGACGCGGCGGTGGAGATCGTCACGCTCGATTCCGAAGCGGGCGTCGAGGTGCTCCGCCACAGCACGGCGCATCTGCTTGCGCAGGCGATCAAGCGGATCTACGGCGCGGACAACGTGCGTCTCGGCGTCGGTCCGGTCATCGAAGACGGTTTCTATTACGATATCGATCTCGATACGCCGATCTCCGTCGAGGACTTCCCGAAGATCGAGAAAGAGATGGAGCGCATCGTCGGCGAAAATTTGGCGATCACGCGCCGCGAAGTGAGCCGCGAAGAGGCGAAGGCCATTTTCAAAGGGATCAACGATCCGTTGAAGGTAGAGCTGCTCGACGCGATTCCGGGCGACGAGCCGATCACGCTGTACGATCAAGGCGAGTTCTTCGATCTGTGCCGCGGACCGCACCTGCCGGCAACCAGCCGGATCAAGGCGTTCAAGCTGCTCAGCGTGGCGGGCGCTTACTGGCGCGGCGACGCGAAGAATAAGATGCTGCAGCGCATCTACGGCACGGCGTTCCCGAAGAAGGCGCAGCTGGACGAGCACTTGGTGCTCTTGGAAGAAGCGAAGAAGCGGGATCATCGGAAAATCGGCCGCGAGCTGAAGATGTTCTCCTTCTCGCGCGAGGTCGGCCAAGGCTTGCCGCTCTGGCTGCCGCGGGGCGCGAAGCTGCGCCGCATCATGGAGCGCTACATCGTCGATCTCGAAGAGCGCCTCGGCTACAGCCACGTCTATACGCCGGTGCTCGCGAACGTCGAGCTCTATAAGATTTCGGGCCACTGGGCGCATTATCAAGAGGACATGTTCCCGGTGATGGGCATGGACAACGAGGAGCTCGTCCTCCGTCCGATGAACTGCCCGCATCATATGATGGTGTATAAGAGCGACATGCGGAGCTACCGCGACCTGCCGGTCCGCATCGCCGAGCTCGGCACGATGCACCGGTACGAGATGTCCGGCGCGTTGACGGGCCTCCATCGCGTCCGCGCGATGACGCTGAACGACGCCCACATCTTCTGCCGTCCGGACCAGATCAAGGAGGAGTTCGCGCGCGTCGTGCAGCTGATCCAGCATGTGTACAAGGACTTCGGCATCGAGGAATACCGGTTCCGCCTGTCGTACCGCGATCCGAACAACAAGGAGAAGTACTTCGACGACGACGCGATGTGGGAGATGTCCCAGCGCATGCTGAAGGAAGTCGTCGAGGACCTCGGCTTGCCGTACTACGAGGCGGAAGGCGAAGCGGCGTTCTACGGGCCGAAGCTGGACGTGCAAATCAAGACCGCTTTGAAAAAGGAAGAGACGCTCTCCACGGCGCAGCTGGACTTCCTGCTGCCGCAGCGGTTCGAGCTCGAATACGTCGGCGAGGACGGTCAGAAGCATCGTCCGGTCGTCATCCATCGCGGGATCATCTCTACGATGGAGCGCATGACGGCGTTCCTGCTCGAAAATTTCGTCGGCGCGCTGCCGACGTGGCTGTCGCCGGTGCAGGCGGTGGTCGTTCCGGTATCGGACAAGTTCTCGGATTACGCCAAGAACGTACAGGAGAAGATGCAGGCGTCTCGCCTCCGGGTCGACGCGGATCTTCGCAACGAGAAGCTCGGCTATAAGATTCGCGAAGCGCAGCTGGAGCGCATCCCGTACATGTTCGTCGTCGGCGAGAACGAGCAGAGCGCCGGCACGGTATCGATCCGGCGCCGCGGCGACGGCGATATCGGCGCGTTCCCGGTCGAGGAAGCGATCCGGATGATCCAAGAAGAGGTCGGCGGGAAAGTCTACTAAACTAGCGAATTCAGACGGTTTTCATCCCCTCGCATGCCAATAAATAGGTTTTTAATGTATAAGAACCAATTGGCCTGGACACCCTCAGAGTATGGGGGGATGAAACCGAATGATGACAACGACGCCAACGAAGCCTGCGACGACGACGAACGGAAAGATTCGAACGATGGTCGTAGGCATGACCGCTTTCCTATTGATTGCGTCGCTAGGGCCGATAGGCAATGGCAAAATACTAGGAGCGCATCTCGAAGCGTCCGACGACGCGTCGCCGACGCAAGCGGAATTCCCCGGGCAGCTGCAAAGCCTGAGCCCGGTTAAGAACCTGGGATCGCCGGCCGCGCGTCCGACGATCGTGCAGCTCCTGCAAGCGAACGTGAAATCGAAGTCGCAATGGATGAAGCTGGCGAAGGCGGTGCCGGTGCTCCATGCCGACAAGATGAAACAATATGACGAGATCGAAGTGACGGCGACCGGCTATACGGCGGGCGTCGAATCGACCGGCAAGTCGCCGGATCACCCGCAATACGGCATCACGTACTCCGGCGTGAAGGTGCGACGCGACGTATTTTCCACGATCGCGGCCGACCGCAAGGTGTTCCCGATCGGTACGGTGCTGCATATTCCCGGCTACGGCTACGGCGTCGTCGCCGACACCGGCTCCGCGATCAAGGGGAAGAAGATCGACTTGTTCTTCGAGACGACGAAGCAGGTGTACGACGAGTGGGGCAAGAAGAAGGTCAAGGTTCGCGTCATTCTCAAGGGCAACGGAAAACTCACGGAGAAGGAATTGAATCGGTTGAACGACCTGATCTTGGAGGACGGTCGGAGGAAGCTGTCGGTATAACGGTTGGAAAATGAAACTTTTGAGAGGAACGCTGACGCGTTCCTCTTTTCTTTTGGTTATATGAGGATTATAATGTTAGAAAAGGTAACGTAGATGAGAGGGTGGGCGCGGTGGGTTGGACATTCTGGAAGAAGTCAGGGAACATAGCTGACGCGAGGAGGGCCGGAAGCTCCGCTACGGCGGAAGTGGTCGAAGCGTTCCTGAACGAATCGCAAGTGTTTGCGGACCGTCTCATCGCCAGCGTGGACGACCTCGGCCGGGCCGCCGATCATCTGAACGATATCGCGGAGCGCTCCTCCGACGCGGGCGACAAGCTGCGCAAGCGAAGCTTGCACGTCATGAGCCGCTTGAAGCAGACGCTCGTCTGGATGAAGGAAGCCGACGCCCAAGCGGAGCGCGTGCACGCGCTGTCGGATCGCATGAAGCAGGAGAGCGAGCGGACGCGCGCGAATATGGTCGACATGAACGAGGCGGTCCATGAGTCGGTGCGCGCGCTGTCCGAGCTCGACGGGTTGAATCGGACGGTGGTCGACCATGTGAAGCATTCGACCGAGCGGATGAAGCATATCGAGGATATTAACGAGCTGCTTCGGGAGATCGTCGGGCAGACGTCGCTGCTCGCCTTGAACGCCTCGATCGAGGCGGCGCGCGCCGGCGAAGCCGGCCGCGGGTTCGTCGTCGTCGCGGATCGGATCAAGAAGCTCGCGGAGCAAAGCCGCGAAGCGGTCGAACGTTCCTCGCGCATGGTCGAGGAGATCGGGCTCGGCGCCGCGCAGGCCGCGGCGGCGGTGGAGACCGAGCGCGCGTCGGTGCAGCGGGCGATCGGCCATGTGCGGGCGATCGCGCTGAAGCTGGACGAGGCGTCCGCCGCGGTGGAGGCGGTGCACGACTCGGCCCTCGGCGTCGCGGACGCCAACCGGGAGCAGCGGATCCGCGTCTCCCGCACGGCCGACATGGTGAACGAAGCGGCGGAGCTCGGGCAGGAGACGGTGCAGAGCGTCGAGCAGACGATGGCGGACATGCGGCGCCAGCGCGAGGGCATCGAGTCGCTCCAGACGGTCGGCGCGGAGCTGCAGCAAGCGTCCAGCGAGCTCGTCTCGTCGATCCTCTCGCTCCGCGCGGAGGACGGCGCAGAGCTCGACGGCGTCGACCTCGAGCAGGCCAAGCGCATTCTGCGCTCGCTCGCGGACGAGCTGACGGCCGCAGGGCTCGACAAGGACCGGCACAAGGGCATGCTGCTGCGGGCGTTGAGGGAGCATGACGGAGTCGAAGCCGTCTGGTCGAACGACCCCGACGGCCGCTTCATCTTCTCCGAGCCGGCCGCCGGTCTCTTGCACGCGCGCCATCGGGAATGGTGGAAGCGCGCGATGGCGGGCGAGCTGTATATATCGGAGCCGTACGTCTCCGCCATTACGAAGCGCCCTTGCGTCACGCTCGCCGTCCGCTACCAAGGCGGCGCGGGCGGCGTGGTGGGCATCGATTTGCGGGTGTGATACATAATCGACGGAAGAGACGCCTACTCTAATGGAAACTATGTAGGGGGTCGCTTCCGTTGATTTCTTTAAATTCGAATCTAACGAATCGGGAGCTCGATTTCGTGGAGCTGAAAGACGCGCTCGAGCGCCGCTTGTTCGCGCTCGGCGGCAACTGGGATTACAATCAAGGCAGCTTCGATCGGAAACTCGACGGCGAGAAGCAGACCGTGTGGCTTCGCGTTCCGTTCGAGGTCGTGCACGGCGAGCTGGACCCGGACGCGCCGCAGCCCGGGACGCGCGTCGTCGTCGGGACGCCTTACGTGTTGAAGCATCTCTATAATGCCGGCGACGACCATACGGCTCGCTTTTACGTGCTAAGCGCGTTGGTGAATCAATTCCAAGCGCCGGTCGACCCGGACGCGGCGGTCGAGGACGCCTACGTCGCGGAGGCGAAGGATGTTCTTCGAGAGATCGAATCGGCGCTTGTCTAGAAAATCGTTCGTCTTTTCAGCGCGAATTTAGCCTTCTTTAAGGTAGCTTTAAGGTTCTTCGTTCACAATAGAGCCATAAGGTTATTTGAGGAGGTTATTCGCAATGGACGATCATAATAAGAAGGATAGAGAGTATCACCATTTTACGTACGGACGAGTTCCGTCGGAGCGCGAACGGGAAGAGGCGCGGCGCGAAGCGGCGTCGGAAGCCGCGGTCGAAGCTGAGGTGACGCCGCCGCGGGAGCTGCGCACGTACCCGATGGTGCAGACGTCGCCGAAGCCGCAGCCCGCCTGGTCGTACACCGGCGCGGAGGCGCGTCCGCCGAAGCGTTCTTCGTTCAAGAGCGTCGTCGCCGCGTTCCTCGCCGGCGCGGTCGTCGTCGGCAGCTTGATGTTCGCGAGCGACAAGATGAACCTGTTCTCGGGCAGCGACGTCTTGGCGACGGGGGCGGCGTCGGGCGGCGTCGGCACCGCGACGAACGCGGCCGGCAACGGCTCGAGCGGCGCGATCGAGACGGCGGCGATCGACGTCGTCCGGCCGAATACGATCGCGGAGCTGGTCGACGTCGCGTCCCCGGCGGTCGTGAAGATCGTCACGTACGCGAACCAGCGCGCGAGCTCGGGATCCAGCATTTTCGATCAGTTCTTCGGGGTTCCGGAGCAGCGCCGGCCGAGCGCGGGTACGGGCAATCTCGTGCAGGTCGGTTCGGGGTCGGGATTCTTCTTCGATAAGGAAGGGTATATCCTTACCAACGAGCACGTCATTAACGGCGCGGAGAAGGTCGAAGTCGTGGTGGAGGGCACGAAGGAGCCTTATGTCGCGGAAGTGCTCGGCACGGCGTACGATCTCGATCTTGCGGTGTTGAAGATCGAGGGCGCGGCCGACTTCCCGACGCTGCCGCTCGGCAGCTCCGATTCGATCGACGTCGGCGATTGGGTCGTCGCGATCGGCAATCCGTACGAGTTCGATCATACGGTCACGGTCGGCGTGCTGTCGGCGAAGGAGCGGGCGATCGATATTCCGGACACGGAAGGCACCCGGAAGTACCAAGCGCTGCTTCAGACGGACGCCTCCATTAACCCGGGCAACTCGGGCGGTCCGCTGCTCAACTTGAACGGCGAGGTCATCGGCATCAATACGGCGGTGAACGCGCAGGCGCAAGGCATCGGCTTCGCGATTCCGACGACCACGATCAACGAGGTGCTCGAATCGCTCAAGGCGAACAAGGCGATTCCGCGTCCGTACATCGGCGTCATGATGGGCGACGTGCCGGAAGAGTATATCGACGACCTGGGTCTCGAGGACAAGGACGGCGCGTTCATCTCCGAGGTCATCCTCGGTTCGCCGGCCTATAAGGCGGGCCTTCAGCAATACGACGTCGTCGTCGGGATCGACGGGCAGGAGATCAAGGGCGCCGCGGATTTGCAGACGATCGTCGGCAAGAAGAAGCCGGGAGACCAGATGTCGCTCGACGTCATCCGCAACGGGAAATCGGTGAAGGTGACCGTGACGGTCGGCGACCGGAACGACGCGGCTCAGCAATAAAGACGAGCGCCCCGCGCGGGGCGAACGAACGGCCGAACGGTGATGTGGATCCCGTTCGGCCGTTTTTCGATTTTGCCGCGGGGCGGGTTTTGTTTTACGATAGATTCGGAAGTTTTTTTTCGCGAGACGGAGGCGATTCATTCGCGATGAGAGAGACGGTATTGGTCATCGACGACGACGAGAAGATTACATCGATGCTGCGCCGCGGCCTCGCCTTCGAGGGTTACGGGGTGCGGACCGCGCGCAACGGCGCGGAAGGGCTGGAAGCGATCCGGCAAGAGGAGCCGGACGTCATCGTGCTCGATATTATGATGCCGGGCGTGGACGGCTGGGAGGTGTGCCGGCGGCTGCGCGAGGCGGGCAGCCGCGTGCCGGTGCTCATGCTGACGGCGAAGGACGAGGTGAGCGACCGCGTGCGGGGGCTCGACGCGGGCGCGGACGACTACCTCGTCAAGCCGTTCGCGTTGGAGGAGCTGCTGGCGCGGGTGCGCGCCTTGCTTCGGCGCAGCGCCGTTCCGCGCGCCGACGAGGCGGCTCTGGATCGGCGCCTCGTCT
Source organism: Paenibacillus antri (assembly GCF_005765165.1). Lineage (NCBI taxonomy): Bacteria > Bacillati > Bacillota > Bacilli > Caryophanales > Paenibacillaceae > Paenibacillus > Paenibacillus antri. The sequence continues at coordinate 228,979 of NZ_VCIW01000009.1, forward strand.
TCGAGGATTTGACGCTCGACCCGGATACGAGGGAAGCGGTTCGAGGCGGCCGGTCGATCGAGCTGACCGCGAAGGAATACGAGCTGTTGCACTTTTTTCTATCGAATCCGCGGCGCGTGCTGTCGCGCGACGTGCTGATGGATAAGATTTGGGGGTACGACTACAGCGGGGAGTCGAACGTGCTGGAAGTGTACGTCGCGATGCTGCGCAACAAGCTGGAGGAGGCCGGCGAGAAGCGGCTGATCCAGACGGTGCGCGGCGCCGGATACGTATTGCGAGGCGACAAGGGATGAGCATTCGGCTGCGATTGACGTTATGGTACAGCGCCGTGCTCGGCGTCACCGTCATCGCCTTCTGCATCGCGGTGTACGTGTTGGTTTCGTTCATTCTCTCCACGGGGGAGAAACGCGACATGGAGGCGCTCGCCGTGAGAATCGAGCAAGAAATCGGCGTCCGCGTCGGTTGGAGCTTCTTCTACGGCCCCCGCGTCGTACCGCAATTCCCCGCGCTCGACGAATTCCGCTACTCGGGTTACTTCCTGCAGATGGTAGATGCCGACGGGCGGGTGTGGCAGAAGAACATCAACGGCCAGCTGCCGTTGCCGGCGAACGTCGAGGACGGCGAGCCGGTGACGAAGCCGATGTATATGGAACGCAAGATCGGCGGGAACACCGTCTTGATCTACAATCGGCCGATGCTGCTGCCGAACACGGACAATTACGTCGGGCTGCTGCAGGTGGCGACGACGATCGACGACCTGGAGCAGACGCTGTCGTATTTGCGCACCGTGCTGACGGTAACGGCGCTGGCGGCGATCGCGCTGGCGTCCACGCTCGGCTGGTTCCTGGCGCGCAAGGCGCTGAAGCCGATCGAGCTCGTCATCGGCGCGGCCGATCGGATCGGCGAGGCGGAGGATCTGAGCCACCGGATCGAATACGGCGGGCCGCAGGACGAGATCGGGCGGCTGACGTCGACGATCAACGGCATGCTCTCGCGCATTCAGACCGCGTACGGGGAGCTCGAGGACGCGGTGCGGGCGCAGCGCCGGTTCGTCTCCGACGCGTCGCACGAGCTGCGGACGCCGCTCACGACGATCCGAGGAAACGTAGAGCTTCTCGAGAAGATGTGGCGCCGATGGCAGGAGGCCGGCGCGCTCCGCGGCGTCGACGGCGAGCAGGCGGAGATCGCGATGGAGTCCGTGCGGGATATCGCCGGGGAGGCGGAGCGCATGAGCCGGCTCGTGAACGACATGCTGACGCTCGCGCGCGCGGACGCCGGCCACAAGATGCGTATGGAGCGTCTAGAGTTGGCGCCGCTCGTGGCCGAGGTCGCCCGGAAGGCGACGCATCTGCCTCGCGCGGCGGATTGGGTCGTCGGAGACTTGTCCGCGCTGCAGGGGGTCTCGGTCGTCGGCGACGCGGATGCGCTGCGGCAGTTGTTGTTCATTTTCATCGAAAATGCGTTCAAATACACCCCCTCCGGAGAAGTGGAGCTGTCGGCGGTCCCGTCGGAGGAGGGCGATCGCATCGGCCTTCGCATCCGGGACACGGGGATCGGGATGGAGAAGGAGCATGTGCCGCGCATCTTCGAGCGGTTTTACCGCATCGACCCGTCGCGCGGCGAGACGAGCGGCACCGGCCTCGGCCTGTCGATCGCCCGGTGGATCATCGATCAGCACGACGGCTCGATCGAGGTGTTGACGCGTCCCGGCGGCGGCACGTCGTTCATCGTCTGGCTGCGAATCGAGCCGGCGCTTCCGGAATTGCCGTAGGGGCCGTCATGTACTCCGGCGGCGGTTTCCCTTATAATGAAACGGAAGGGAGTGACGACCGATGGAAGTCGTTAAAATCACCCCGCGCGGATACTGCTACGGCGTCGTCGACGCGATGGTGCTTGCGCTGCAGACGGCCCGCAACTTGGAGCTGCCGCGGCCGATCTATATATTGGGCATGATCGTTCATAACGCGCACGTGACCGAGGCGTTCGAGCGCGAAGGCGTCATTACGCTCGACGGTCCGAATCGGTTGGACATCTTGGAGCAAGTGGACAAGGGCACGATCATCTTCACGGCGCACGGCGTGTCGCCGGAGGTGCGAAAGCGGGCGGCGGCCAAAGGTTTGACCATCGTGGACGCGACGTGCCCGGACGTCACGAAGACGCACGACCTCATCCGCGAGAAGACGGCGGAGGGCTACGAAGTCGTCTACATCGGCAAGAAGGGGCATCCGGAGCCGGAGGGCGCCGTCGGCGTCGCGCCGGACAAGGTGCACCTGATCGAACGGGAAGAGGAGATCGATTCGCTGCGCATCCCGGCCGGCGTCCGCGTGCTCGTCACGAACCAGACGACGATGAGCCAGTGGGACATTCGCCATATTATGAAGCGGGTGACGGATCGATATCCGCATGCGGAAATTCATAATGAAATTTGCCTCGCCACGCAAGTGCGGCAGGAGGCGGTCGCGGAGCAGGCGTCGCTGGCGGACCTCGTCATCGTCGTAGGCGATCCGCGCAGCAACAACTCCAACCGGCTGGCGCAGGTGTCGGAGGAGATCGCCGGCGTGAAGGCGTACCGCATCTCGGATTTGTCCGAGCTGCGTCCGGAGTGGCTGCTGCCGGTCCGCAAGGTCGGGGTAACGTCCGGCGCGTCGACGCCGACGCCGGTGACGAAGGAAGTGATCGCGTATTTGGAAGCGTTCGATCCGGCGGACGAGTCGACGTGGGCGATCGAGCGGACGCTCAACCCGAACCGGCTGCTGCCGACGGTGAAGGAGCGCTAAGCGCGAATCCGCGCTTGGCGGTGCGGTTTAGGCGGAGGATTCCGCTTATAAGCGCGAATCCGCGCTTGGCGGTGCGGTTTAGGCGGAGGATTCCGCTTATAAGCGCGAATCCGCGCTTGGCGGTGCGGTTTAGGCGGAGGATTCCGCTTATAAGCGCGAATCCGCGCTTGGCGGTGCGGTTTAGGTGGAGAATTCCACTAATAAGCGCGAATCCGCGCTTAGCCGTCAGTTTAGGCGGAGGATTCGATGACGTACAATAGTTTGTGTACCAAAGATTGGAGCCTAGTCAGGCATAAAAAAAGTAGGGTATTCTTGGGATTGCGACGTCACCAAGAAAGG